>CAIYPC010000216.1 GCA_903927975.1 uncultured Bacteroidota bacterium
TCAATTGCAATTTGTTGTGCCTCGCCAATAGGAAATTCCACATTCTCATAATTATCTATCAAGATGCCAAGCACTAGAAGCTCATCACCATCAGGCGTGCCTTTCTTTGCGTCAAAGATTTTTTCCAATCTGCTTAAAGCTTGCTGATAATCTTTTTTATTTTTAATTGGCTTTATTTTCGTGGCTCAATTATAATTTCCATTAAACATTCCTACAGCTTTTCATAAAGTTTTCTCAGCTTCTCCCTCGTCATTATCTTTTCCCAATCTTTCCCGAGCGCATTTTCCCACAAAGGTTTCATGCCAAGCGAAACATTGATCATGGTGTCAAACTGTTCATCGCTCAATCCTTTTGTGATGTGTTGTGGGATTTCAATCTTATTTTTTTCTACCATCTTTTTAAATTCATCAACGCCATCAGCATAATATTCTTCCAGTTTATCAAATACAATACAATTGCCAATGCCATGCTTTGTACCAAGCAAATAACTTAAACCATAGCTCACCGCATGTGCAATGCCCACTTGTGAATATGCAATGCTCATGCCACCTGCATAAGATGCCATCATCAACGCATCATCGCTTTCCTCATCCCAATTTTCTTTTTGCACAAAGACTTTTTGGCAAAGCTGCAATGCTTTTTCTCCATAAGATTTACTGAACTCATTCAGATAAGTTCCTGTTAAGCTTTCAATGCAATGTATATAACAATCCATGCCGGTGTAAAAGCGCTGGTTCACTGGAGCGTTCTCCGTCAATTCTGGATCAAGCACAATTTGACTGAAGGGAGTGAAATCAGAATTCATTCCCAACTTTTTTGTGGGACCAGTGAGAACAGTTGTGCGAGAAACTTCTGCTCCGGTGCCGCTTAATGTAGGAATACCGACTTTATAAACCCCAGCATTTTTTACCAAATCCCAACCTTGGTAATCTGCTGATGATCCGGGATTGTTCATCATTAATGAAACTGCTTTTGCAAGATCCATCACTGAGCCACCGCCTATGCCAATGACACCGCTTATGTTGCCAAATTCATTTTTTAGATCCTGCGAAATCCTATCAACATAAGTTGTTTTTGGCTCTTTATTTACATTAGCAAAAATAAGTTTATCGTTTCCACGCAATGGGATGCGGCTTGCCAATGGCTTGTTCTCAAAAAAATGGTCAAGCAAAAAAATCATCGGCGCATTGTTCTTTCTATGCGGCGCTAAAATCTCATCAAGTTGGTTAAAGCTGCCACGTCCATACACCACATAATCAACCATTTTAAAATTCCTGAATTTCATGCCTTATTATTTAATGCTGCGAAGGTACAGCAATCAAAAAATAAAAAAACAGCCACGTGGCTGCGTGGCTGTTTTAGATTTGAGAGGTGACACCTTTAAACCGTTGATTGTAATAACAGGTTTTAAAAGGTGTCACCTCTGTTCGTTCTGTTCAATGACATTATGATCCGCAGCTTATGCAACCATCCTGCATAGTGCAAGTAGGTCCATCAGCTTCTGTTGGCTCAACATCAGTTGCTGTATATTTTTGTTGTTCTATGTTTGGAATAATAGGCTCCATTTCTTTACTGCCTTGTTTTTCAACAGTGAACTGAACTGCTTGTGTTGCGGCTTGTGTGCGCAAATAATACATGCCGGTTTTCAAGCCTCTTTTCCATCCATAAAAATGCATAGAAGTAAGCTTTGATGTAGTTGCATTATCAATGAATAAATTCAATGATTGTGATTGACAAATGTATGCGCCTCTGTCTGCAGCCATATCAATAATGTTGCGCTGCTTAATTTCCCAAACTGTTTTGTACAATTCTTTTATATCAGCAGGAATTTCATCAATATTCTGAACTGATCCATTAGCTGCAATGATTTTGTTTTTCATTGCGTTGTTCCACAATCCGAGATTCACCAAATCTTTCAGCAAATGTTTATTCACGATAATAAATTCACCGCTCAAAACTCTTCTTGTGTAAATATTAGAAGTGTAAGGCTCGAAACATTCGTTGTTACCAAAAATTTGTGAAGTAGAAGCAGTTGGCATTGGCGCAACCAGCAATGAATTGCGAACACCGTGTTTAATTACTTCTTCTCTTAACGTTTCCCAATCCCAGCGATCGGTAGGCGTTTCGTTCCACATATCAAATTGAAAAATTCCTTTTGAAATTGGGGAACCAGCATAAGTTTCATAAGGTCCTTCAATCTTCGCAAGATCTTTGCTCGCTGTCATCGCAGCAAAATAAATGGTCTCAAAAATATTTTTGTTGAGCATTTTTGCGAGATCGCTTTCAAATGGCAATCGCAACAAAATGAATACGTCAGCCAAGCCTTGCACACCTAAGCCAATCGGGCGATGGCGCATATTAGAATTTCTCGCTTCTTCAATCGGATAATAATTGTTGTCAATTATTTTATTCAGGTTTTTTGCTGCCTGATAAGTTACCTCATATAATTTCTGATGATCAAATTTTCCGTTAATTACAAATCTTGGCAATGCAATGGAAGCAAGATTGCAAACAGCTACTTCATCGGGACTTGTATATTCTATAATCTCCGTGCAAAGATTGCTGCTCTTGATTGTTCCTAAATTTTGCTGATTGCTTTTGCGGTTTGCCGCGTCTTTATACAATATATAAGGAGTGCCGGTTTCAATCTGCGAGTCTAAAATAGCAAACCAAAGATCTTGCGCTTGTATCGTCTTTCTCGCTCTTCCTTCTGCTTCGTATTGTTCATATAATTTTTCAAATTCTTCACCCCAGCAATCGCTCAGCCCTGGTGCTTCGTTCGGGCAGAACAAACTCCATGTTCCATTTGATTCAACACGTTTCATGAATAGATCAGAAATCCAGAGCGCATAAAATAAATCTCTCGCTCTCATTTCTTCTTTGCCATGGTTTTTTCTGAGGTCCAAAAACGCAAACACATCTGCATGCCACGGTTCCAAATAAACTGCAAATGCACCTTTGCGCTTGCCGCCACCTTGATCAACATATCTCGCAGTGTCGTTAAAAACACGAAGCATCGGAATGATGCCATTGCTCGTTCCATTCGTTCCGCCAATATATGATCCTGTTGCCCTAATATTATGTATTGCTAAACCAATGCCTCCGGCGCTTTGTGAAATTTTTGCGGTTTGTTTCAATGTATCATAAATGCCATCAATGCTGTCTTCTTTCATCGTCAGCAAAAAGCATGAGCTCATTTGAGGTTTTGGCGAACCGGCGTTGAACAAAGTTGGCGTTGCATGCGTGAACCATTTTTCACTCATCAGATGATAAGTCTTGATCACGCTTTCTATATCTGCTTTATGAATGCCAACTGCCACACGCATATACATGTGCTGCGGGCGCTCAGCAATTTTTCCATTCAGTTTTAGGAGATAAGATTTCTCCAACGTTTTGAAACCGAAATAATCGAACGCAAAATCTCTGTCATAAATAATAGTGCTGTCCAGCAATTCAGCATGCTCTTCAATAATTTCCATTACATCATCAGCAATCAATGGCAATTTTTTTCCGGTGGTCTCATCGGTGTAATTGTACAATTTGCGCATGGTCGCAGAAAAACTTTTCACCGTATTCTTATGCAGATTGCTCACTGCAATGCGCGAGGCGAGGATTGCATAATCAGGATGCGTGATTGTAAGCGATGCAGCTGTTTCTGCTGCGAGGTTATCCAATTCAGTTGTAGGAACACCTTGATAAATGCCTTCAATTGTTTTTTTGGCAACCTCAATTACATTTATGATTGGACTTAAACTATAACTGAGTTTTTCAATTCTTGCTGTTACCTTATCGAATTTAATAGATTCTTTTTTGCCGTTTCTCTTAATTACGAAGCTCATTTTGATTGCTAATTTATGACGTGTGATTTATTTTTTGTGAGTAGTGAGTTGGAATCTTCATTGATAATTCACCATTCACTCTTCACTTTTAAAAGTCTTCCTCTGTTGAAAACACTTGCGATTCTTTACCTGACATCACCCCTGCTTTTTGATAATCTCCCACTCTTTTTTCAAAGAAATTGGTTTTGCCCTGCAATGATATCATCTCCATAAAATCAAATGGATTTGTTGCATTGAATATTTTCGAATAGCTCAGTTCGCTCAACCAGCGATCCGCTACAAATTCAATGTATTGCTGCATCAGTTTTGCATTCATGCCAATAAGATCTACAGGCAATGCTTCGGTAATAAATTCTTTTTCTATAACAACCGCATCGCTGATGATTGCGTGTACTTCCTTTTCAGTTAATTTATTCTGGAGCATTCTATATAACAAACAAGCGAACTCGCAATGCAAGCCTTCATCGCGGCTGATGAGCTCGTTGCTGAAGGTAAGTCCCGGCATCAGTCCTCTTTTCTTCAACCAAAAAATGGAACAAAAACTTCCACTGAAAAATATCCCTTCAACCGCGGCGAATGCTACTAGACGCTCTGCAAAATTTCCATTTTGTATCCAGCGCAAAGCCCACTCTGCTTTTTTCTTTACCGCAGGAACGGTATCAATCGCATGAAATAATTTATATTTCTCCTCTGGATTTTTAATATATGTATCGATTAATAATGCATACGTTTCGCTGTGTATGTTTTCCATCATAATCTGAAAACCATAAAAACATCTTGCTTCCGGAAGCTGCACTTCACTCATGAAATTCACGGCGAGGTTTTCATTGACGATGCCATCGCTCGCCGCAAAAAATGCTAATATATGGCTAACAAAATGCCGCTCGCCATTATTCAGATTTTCCCAATCTTTCTGATCGCTGCTCAAATCAATTTCTTCAGCAGTCCAAAAACTGGCTTCATGTCTTTTATAGTGCTCCCAGATTTGGGGATAATTGATGGGAAGAATAACAAAGCGCTCTTTGTTTTCTTTTAAAAGTATTTCGTCTGACTGCGGCATGGCATTTTTCAATTATTTTTAAA
>CAIYPC010000217.1 GCA_903927975.1 uncultured Bacteroidota bacterium
ATTAAAAAGCAAATATAAAAATTAAAGCCTTCCAAAAATTTGGAAGGCTTTAAAAGTTTTAAGCTAATAAAGGGGAAATTAATTCACGCCTTTTAATTTTTTCACGGCCTCAATCACTTTGGGCACCACTTCAAATGCATCGCCCACAATGCCATAATCTGCGGCTTTGAAAAAGGGCGCTTCTGGATCTTTATTGATAACCACAATTGTTTTGCTTCTGTTCACTCCGGCAAGGTGCTGAATTGCGCCTGAAATCCCGATCGCTATATATAAGTTCGGTGCGATCGCGATGCCAGTTTGTCCAACATGCTCATGATGCGGACGCCAATGCGCGTCAGCAACCGGTCGGCTGCATGCAGTTGCCGCTCCAAGCAATTTTGCAAGCTCTTCCACCATGCCCCAGTTTTCAGGACCTTTCAATCCCCGACCGCCGCTCACAACAATTTCAGCTTCTGTCAGTGAAACTTCGCCGGATGCTTTTGCTGTGGACACCGTTTTAATTTTTGGGCTGCCAACGTTTATGTTTAAAACCGCAACTTCAGCAGTTCCATCCGTCTCTGCAACATGATATGAATTTGGGTTGAGAGAAATTATTTTGATATCGGTATTGATGGCAACATTGGCAAATGCTTTGCCCGAGAAAACTGTTTTTTTCACCACAAAGCCATTGGCTGTTTCTGGAAGTGCAATTGCTCCAGCAACCAGACCAGCTTTCAGTTTTGCTGAAAGCCTTGGTGCTACCGCTTTTCCGGTAATATTATTGGAGAACACAACCACCTTTGCATTTGTTTGATTTACCGCTTCGGCAAGAACATCTGTAATAATTTGTGAATCCAAATGGTTCAGTGATTCATTATTGACACGATTGATTTTCTTCACCCCATATTTTCCGATCGATGCAAGATCGTCAGAAACAGTTCCGAGCAAAATGCCTTCTGCAGTTGTGCCGATGATTTCTGCAACCTTAGCTCCATAACTTAGCGCTTCAAAAGAAGATTTTTTAATGTGACCGTCGGAGTGATCGATAACGATGAGAACTGACATATTAATGGATAATTTATTAGTTGATAATTTTTTTAATGGCTCAATGTGAAAATTTGAAAATGTCTCAATTGAGGAATTGAGCAATTGTCACATTTTCAAATTAAATGAGTTTCGCTTCTTCGTGCAATAATCTCACCAACTCGGCAGGATTATCTGCTGGTATCAATTTCACGCCGGCTTTTGCAGGTGGCAATTCAAATGAAACAATTGAAGTCAATGCATCTACGCTTGTTGGTTCAACCACTTTTAATGGCTTTGTTCTTGCGCCCATAATGCCTTTCATATTTGGGATGCGTTGTTCGGCAACCCCTTTCTGGCAGCTTACCACAACCGGTAATGCAACCTCGTCTGTTTCTTCTCCGCCCTCAATTTCACGTGTAACCGTTGCCGTTAATCCATTCAACTCAAATTTTGTAGCGAGGGAAATATAAGACACATCGAGCAGCCCTGCTACCATTCCACCAATGGAAGAGCCGTTATAATCAATTGTTTCTTTGCCGGTGAAAATGATATCGTAAGCTCCTTGTTTTGCAACTTCTGCAATTTGCGAAGCGATAAAATAACTGTCATGGCTATCCGCATTTACACGAATGGCTTCATCGCCACCAAGTGCCAATGCTTTTCTGATGATTGGATCAGCATCTGCTGTTGCCACTGTTATTAAATGTAAAATTGTAGAGGGGTCTTTTTCTTTTAACTCAATGGCGCGAACGAGCGCATACCATTCATCGTAAGGGTTCAGGATCCACTGAACGCCCTCGCTGGCGAATTTCGTATTGTTATCTTTGAAAGCTATTTTTGCCGTGGTGTCTGGCGTTTTGCTGATGCACACTAATATTTTCATTGGCTCGATTTTTTGAAAAGAAATAAAGGTTGTTTATGCAACTAATGCAAAGATAAGTTTTGTGATTAAATGTTGTGCAAAATAGAAAAATTATGTTGAACAATGAACGCATTGAAAAACTGAAAGTTTTTTTGCAGAATAGTCCTACCGATAGTTTTTTGCAGCACGCATTGGCGTTGGAATATATCAAAGCAGGAAACAATTCAGAAGCAAGAAAATTATTTGAAGAGATACTGACTCGTGAACCCAACTATATCGGTTCTTATTATCACCTTGGGAAATTATTAGAAAATTCTGGCGAAAGAGAACTAGCAATCGAATGGTATGAGAAAGGAATGACTGCTGCAAAAGCTGCTGGCGATAATCATGCATATAATGAATTGCAAGGGGCGCATGAGGATTTGGCAGATTAAAACTATTATATGAACAATGATATTATGCAGATTATTGCTTTCCTGGTAATTGGTCTCGGTCTTATCATAGTATATTATTTTCAATCCACTCGTATTAAAAAAATAGTAGAAAACGGAGTACAGGCAGAAGGCATTATTTTCGATTTTAAACAAGATCAATTTAACAATAGTGATATTGATTTTAGAGACAACTCTAAATATCCTACAATCAGATTTGTTACCAACGAAAAAAAATGGGTTACGGGACAGCCGCTATTTAATATTTCAAGCATTTTCTCTAAAGAAGGTCAAAAGCTGACTGTTGTTTATAATAGTGAAAACCCTACTGAATTCATCATCAAAACAAAAATTAATTGGAGCATATTACTTGGCTTTTTTCTGATTATCGGTATTGGTTTAATAGCGTATGGTTTTTTTTTAGCTTATAACTATCTTAAACAATAATGTCTTTAATAAGCAATTTCAAATCTTTCATTTCAACACAAAATCTTTTCTCGCCAAAAGATAAACTGCTGCTTGCTGTTAGCGGCGGCATGGATTCTGTTGTGCTTTGTGAACTATGTAACTTAGCTAGTTTTGATTTTGCGATCGCACATTGCAATTTTCAATTACGCGGTGAAGAAAGTGAACGCGATGAAAAATTTGTGAGAGAGCTTGCTGCGAAATACAACAAAGAGATTTTTGTAAAAAGATTTGAGACTGAGAAATATGCTGTTGACAATAAAGTGTCCGTTCAGGTTGCGGCGCGAGAATTGAGATATGAATGGTTCGGGGAGATTGTTGGTCGATGGTCGATGCTGGATGACCGACAAAAAATCAAGCCGACCATCAACCATCCTTCATCGCTCAACCTCATTGCCACCGCGCACCATCTCGACGACAACATCGAAACGCTGTTGATGAATTTCTTCAAAGGCACTGGCATTGCAGGTTTGCATGGCATTTTGCCAAAGCAAGGAAAAATTATTCGTCCGTTATTATTTGCTACAAAAGAAGAACTGAAACAATTCGCCACAGAAAATAATTTGCAGTGGGTTGAGGATAGTTCCAATGAATCAGATAAATATTCGCGCAATTATTTCAGACATCAGGTTATTCCTTTGGTTAAAAAAATTTATCCGAGCGCCATCAAGAATCTATCTTCTAACATTGATCGCTTTCGTGATATTGAAATGTTATATCAGCAATCTATCATCCAACATAAAAAAAAGCTGCTCGAAAAAAGAGGAAATGAAATTCATATTCCTGTTCTGAAATTAAAAAAATCGGAGCCGCTAAAAACAATCATCTACGAAATTATTAAGGATCACAATTTCACTTCGCATCAAATTGATGAAGCAATCAATTTATTAGACAGTGAGTCTGGAAAATATATTCAGTCATCATCGCACCGCATTATAAAGAATAGAAACTGGCTGATTATTTCTCCGAATAATTTGAAAGAAGCTCAAAATATTATTATTGATGAAGTTGGCAATTGGCAGTTGGCGGTTGGCAAATTGCTGCTCGATATTCACCCAGCCACAAACCACAAACTACAAACCACAAACAAAATAGCGCAACTGGATGCTGATAAAATAAAATTTCCATTGCTTTTTCGCAAATGGAAACAAGGCGATTATTTCTATCCTTTGGGAATGAAGAAAAAGAAAAAGCTTGGTCGATTTTTTATTGATAATAAACTTTCAAAAACTGATAAAGAAAATATCAGCGTGATTGAAATGAATAAAAAAATCATCTGGGTAGTTGGCATGCGCATTGATGATCGTTTTAAGATCACTGATCAAACAAAAAATATTTTGGTGATCAGTTTAGAAGTAATTCAAAAACAAGATTGAATGTTACCCGATGATTGCCTTCTGCGAATTAATTGTGAAGGTTAAATTTAGTTGGAGGGATGCACGTCATTGCGAGGAACGAAAC
>CAIYPC010000218.1 GCA_903927975.1 uncultured Bacteroidota bacterium
AGCTCGGCAAAAAAGTAATGTTATGAATATCCGCATGAACATAAGGAAGGCTACTGCAACCAGAAGCCCATTGTGTTAATTGAGACCAAGTATTCCCGCTATCACTGGTCGCGAAAATATCAACACCTCCTGCATATAATTTGGCATCATTTCCAGGATTTACCGTAAGCGTTAAATCATACCATGCTTGGTCTCTTGAAAAATCTGTTCCGTTATTTGTTCCGCCATCGCACCACATATTTGTGTTGGTAATATTTATCCATGTGCTTCCCCCATCAGTTGATCTTTCAATAGCTCCAATGTTATTTCCTGTTCCCTGCAAAAGGGCATATAACAAATTATTATTTGAAGGCGAACAAGCAAGCTGAATGCGCTGCCAAAAATTTCCCGAGCCTGCAGAAGGCGCAACATTCGTCCATGTTCCAGAATTGCCGACAGTGGCCCCTGCTGGAGATTTATATATTTTACCTGCGGGAGTACCTGTGCTAACATCCACAGTGCTTGCATAGATATCGCCGCTTATTGAAAACACAATATCATATCCGTTAAAATCAACAGCATTTGCACAGCTCGCTCCCCCAAAAGTTCCAATCACTCTTGTCCAAGTAGTTCCACCATCGGTTGATTTTAATAGACCTCCCCTATTGCAAAAAATAGCACTGATGCCAGACGCATACACATCACCGTTAGAATAGACCGCAACCTTTTGAACATAGTTAAAATCATATTGTTCAGCTCCGCCGGTAGTAGTTGATGATAATAAATTCCATGTAGCTCCCCCATCCGTGGATTTATAAATCCCCAAGCCTCGAAGTGCATCTACGTTGAAATAACCTTCCCCAGTTCCAGCATACATAATATTATTGTTTGTAGGATCCTGAGCCAAGGTTGATATTGCAAGGTTTGCAGATACGCTGCTTATTTGTGACCATGATGATGTAGAAGAAGTGAAGTTTGTTGTTTTCCATAATCCTCCGCTAACACTACCAACATAAACAGTGTTGCCACTCGCATCAGATTTATCGACCAGAACTGCGCGACATCTTCCACCAATATTGCTGGGGCCACGCTCAACCCATGTTAACCCTGTTGCACCAAGTGTTGTTGGAGCAGAATTGATTCCAAGAGTTTGTGCGCCAGCTTTTACATTGCCTGAATGGATTATTTTCTGCCTTGCAGCTTCCAGCCTTTCGGTAGGAACATACCCGAGTTGGGGATCTTTTGTCATCAATACTTCCTCCTTTATTCGCGCAAGCACTTCTTCATCTTCGCCCATTTCTTTTTCTTCGTGCATTTCACGGTCATCCTTATTCGAAGAAAAAAAATCCCAATTGAAATGCCTTTTCGCAACGAAAAAAAACAGTACACAAATATTAAGGGCGATCAGGAAATGGTAAATTCTTTTCATGCAGTAGGTTTCAATCGTTCACATCAAAGGATATTTCTTTGCTACAAAAGAATAAGGTGGAAATATAAAACCGGAATTTTTTATGAGCCGTGCTTATAGCAGTCTAAGAGCGCTGCCATGAACTATCTTTTTATTATATCAAATTTACAAAAAAAATCCCCGCATATTCTGCAGGGATCCGACTATTGAAAAATATTTTATTACCATTTGTCCACTTCTTCAGTAGAAGGCGTAATTGGCATCTCTACCTTTGCTTCAACCACAGGAGGGGCTACTGCTGGCGCAGGAGAATGTGTCACTTCTGCCGCAGATTCATTTTCAAGTGGAGCACTGATAACGCCACCTTCAGTTTCTGGAACATTGTCATGGTTATAAGCATCGAAGTCAAAATCAGGCATCAAATCTGTTTTCACATAATCGATTGCTTCGCCCAAAGCTTTAATGAATTTATTAAAATCTTCTTTGTACAAAAAAATCTTATGTCTATCATAACCGTCTTCGTTGAATTTTTTACGGCTCTCCGTAATGGTTAGATAGTAATCGTTCCCACGGGTTGCTCTTACATCAAAAAAATAAGTTCTTCTTTTTCCTGCTCTGATACGTTTGCTGTAAACGCTCTCCATTCTTTTGTCATTATTTTCGTACGCCACAATTAAAATTTTTACAATGAATTAAATACAATTTCTAATAGCTACAAATATAGTACTGTTTTGGAATTGACAAAATTTACAGGGAAGATAAGGTTGGAAAATTATTAGGCGTTGTAGCCGTTGGTAT
>CAIYPC010000219.1 GCA_903927975.1 uncultured Bacteroidota bacterium
GGAAATACTAAGAAACGCAGAGAGAAAAACAACAAAAAAATTTCTGAGTGCTGGCATTTTAAATTTTATTTTACTTGCAAATCCTGAAGTATCATTCAAGATATACAAAAGCCATCGGCAGTTTGAAGTTTGTAGTTTACAGTTTGTAGTTCTGCAATTCACTACTTAAAAACTAATTGGTCAGACCCTTTTCCTTAAACTTGAAAATGTTTTCCTGTTACATAATCTTATTTCGTACCAAATTTTTCACTCAATCCATTTCAACCATTGCTTTTATTAATCCTGAGGATGGATTCAGCCAATTCTCAAACTCATTTTTCACATCATCAAATTTTACACGATGGGTAATATAGGAAGCCGGATTGATCAATCCTTTACTCATACAGTTCATCACATATTCAAAATCTTCTCTTGTTGCGTTTCGGCTACTCATCAACGTTGATTCCCTTTTATGAAATTCCGGATGGCTGAAACTTATTACATCACGTTGCAACCCAATCAAAACATACCTTCCTCCGTGAGCCAAATATTGAAATGCATTATTGATTGCTTTCTGATTGCCTGTTGCATCGATAACAACAGTAGGCATATCAGCATTTGTTATTTTCTGCAATCTTTCTACAACATTTTCTTTTAACGCATTTATAGTGTACGGTATATTGAGTTTCTGTTTACAAAATTCCAATCTCGTTTCATTCACATCAAGAGCAATAACATGCGCTCCTGCAATACGCGCAAATTCCATCGTTGCCAGCCCGATTGGTCCCGCTCCTGTTACCAACACAAATTCATTTTCCTTGACCTGCGCCCGTCTTATCCCGTGTGCACCTATGGACAATGGCTCTACCAAAGCAAGCTCATCATAACTAAGTCCTTTATTTTTAATTAGTATATCGGAAGGAATGGAAAGATATTCTGTCATGCCGCCATCAATATGCACACCACATACTTTAATCTGAATGCAGCAATTGGGTTTTCCATTTCTGCATGCAATACATTTATTACAGCTTAAGTAAGGTATAATTGTCAATGCCTCACCGGGAACAAATCCATCTGCCTGATCTGCATCAATCAAATCCGCGGCTAATTCATGCCCCAATATTCTTGGATAATTAAAATAGGGTTGTGTTCCTTGATATGCATGCAAATCGGTTCCACATATACCAATGCGTTTAATTTTTATAATGGCATGACCCGGCTCCAATGCAGGAGCCGGTAATTCTTTATATTCAAACAAGCCAGGTTTTTCGCATACCAATACTTTCATAATAGGATCGTGCAATTCTATTTTTTAAAACTTATTTTATATGCTACTGCATTTTCTGATGGATAATTTTTTGATGGCTTAATAACAAGCGCATCAGCACCCTGCGTCCATGAAATTTTTTCAGCGCTTCCTACCATCTCAATAGTTGCAATCGCTCCATTACCAGATTTTTGTCCCAACGCTTTTATCTCAGTGTTTGTTGAAGGAACGCCCATTGCTATTGCATACAATGTTTCTCCTTTTGTAGTAAAACGTATGTCCTTCGCCGTGAATGGTTTTTTCTGATCCGAAAAACTTCCGCTTGCTGATTCAGTTGGGCCTTCGCCAAAAACTTTCCATGGTCTTGTGCCATAAATTGCTTCGCCATTTATATCAAGCCATTTGCCAGTGCCCAATAATGTTTGTGTTTCTTCATCAGTAATAGTTCCATCAGAACGTGGCCCGATATTCAATAACAGATTACCGTTCTTGCTAACGATATCAATTAAATTGGTGATCACATATTGAGCAGATTTAAAAGTATTGCCGGCTGCATATCCCCAAGATTCATTTCCAATAGCATCATCAGTTTGCCATGCGAGCTTGCGAATACCCGAGAACTTGCCTCTCTCCATATCAAGGACAGCAGCTTCCTCAGGGAAAGAAATATTTTTATAATTCAGCACCACTCCTTTATTCCACTCCAATCCTTTATTGTAATACATTGAAGCAAATGATTTGCGATAAGGATCCATTGCGGGTTGTTCTATCCACCAATCGAACCAAAATAATTGCGGTTGATATTTATTCACCAATTCATTGCAGCGAAGCAACCAATCGTTCATATACTCTGGCGATAACGTTTCGCTTTCATCTCTTGCAGGCCCGTAAAAATCTGAATATTTTGGATCGAGCACATCAGATTCAAATTCTCTTCCGCCATTCATAAAAAACCAATGTTCTATTCTATGTGATGATAAACCAAATATCAGTCCCTGCTTTTTTATTTCTTCAGCGAGCTCACCAATCACATCTCTATGCGGTCCCATTTCAGCAGCATTCCATTTTGATAAAGCGGTTTTGTACATCGCGAAACCGTCATGATGTTCTGCAACGGGCACCACATATTTTGCACCTGCTTTTTTAAAGAGCGCCACCCATTTTGCTGGATCAAATTTTTCTGCTTTGAACATGGGAATAAAATCTTTGTACCCGAATTTATTTTGCGACCCATAAGTTTCTACGTGATGCTTGAACTCCGCAGATCCTTTTTGATACATTTGACGTGGATACCATTCTGAACCAAAAGCAGGCACCGAGTAAACGCCCCAGTGAATGAATATTCCAAACTTGGCATCCCTGAACCAATCAGGCACTTGATATTTTTTTAAGGACTCCCAATTTGCCTGATATCTTTCCTGTGCGTGCAGTTGTTCAATCATTACAATCGACAAACAACTGATCATAAAAAATAAAAACAGCTTTTTCATATACTTATAAAATTTTTTCAGTTTGGATTACATATTACAATAATGGAGAAGAATTGAAAAACTCAAAAGCTTTGCGGCAGATTACAAAATCAATCTTTCATTATGGCAATAGAAAATTATTTATCTATAGATATTATTAATGCAAATATCTATTTGTATGTAAACCTAGTTTTCTATTTCATAAATCCCTGACAGCATTTTTTCAAATATTTGTGCTATATTAACATCACAGTTATATCAATCAATTACATGAAACCAGTACTGCGCCAGATAACTGCAACACCTGATTATTCTTTTTTGATAAGAAAAGATATAGGAGAACACATGGTCAACAACTGGCATTATCATCCCGAAATTGAATTATTGTATATCAAAAAAAGTTCAGGCACCTGGTTGATTGGCGATCATATCGGTCATTTTCAAAGCGGCGATGTGGTGATGATCGGCGCCAACCTTCCTCATTGCTTTCGCCACGAGCAAAATTATATTTCCAGAAATAAAAAAAAAGCAGGAGAAAGCATTTGTATAAAATTTTTGCCTGAAATTTTCGGAAATCCTTTTCTGAATTTACCTGAAACAAAGGAAATAAAAGAGCTGCTTATTAAATGTAATTGCGGAATAAAACTTACAGGTAAAACAAAAGAACACATAGCAGTGATGATAGAAAAAATGTTGTTATATCTGCCGGGCAAAAAGATGATTTGCCTTCTATCAATATTGGAAGAAATTGCGCAGCATAAAAAACATTTTCTGCTTTCATCAAAAGGGTTCATGCAATTTCCTGCTGATGCTGACAGAGAAAGGATCAAGATTGTGTTTGATTATACATTCAGCCATTATGCAGAAAAAATTACTATTGAAAAAGCAGCATCCCTGCTGAATATGACGCGCCAATCATTTTGCAGATATTTTAAAAGCAAAACAAAAAAAACATATATCCAATTTTTAATGGAAGCAAGAATCGGATCAGCTTGCAGATTGCTGGTGGAAGATGAAAAAAATGTTACAGAGATAAGTTATGAATGCGGATATAATAATATCTCGCACTTCAATCATCAGTTTAAATTTATTACTGGCAAAAGACCACTCGAATACAAAAGAGATTACTTGAATAGCAATATATCTATGTAGCAAATTTCAATTGTTTCAAAAAATAAAAAAGCAAGAACTCGTTTGTTACTGCTTTTCAAAAAACCGTTGCCATCAAATTATTCTTATATTAGCATGAATGCAATTTCAATGAAAAAAAATAATCTGCTTTTTCTATTCTCTGTGCTCATATTATCAAGCACAGCAATTTTTGCGCAAATCGATCCAACTTATTTCAATGCCGCCAAATGGCGAATGATTGGGCCGCATAGGGGCGGCAGAACTGTTGGTGCTGTCGGCGTGCCGCAACAACCTAATGTATTTTATATTGGGGTGAATAATGGTGGCGTATGGAAAACGACTGATTATGGACGAATTTGGTTCCCCATTTTTGATAGTCAGCCAACGGGATCTATTGGAGATGTTGCCGTAGCTCCTTCTAATCCGGATGTAATATATGTTGGTAGTGGTGAAGGATTGCAAAGGCCAGATCTTTCCGTTGGAAATGGAATGTATAAGTCAACTGATGCAGGCAAAACATGGGCTCATTTAGGATTGGATGATGGGCAGCAGATTGGTGGTATTGCCATCGACCCTACAAATGAAAACAAAGTTTTTGTTGCGGTGCTTGGCCATCCTTATGGCCCTAACACAACCCGTGGAGTTTATCGAACCACAGACGGCGGCAAAACCTGGGACAAAGTGTTGTACAAAGATGAAAACACAGGCGCGGTGCAGGTTTCCATCGACCCCAAAAACCCTGATGTTGTGTATGCAGATTTATGGGCAGGCAGACAAGGCCCATGGGAAAATGGCGAATGGAACGGAACAGAAAGTGGTTTGTATAAATCGAAAGATGGAGGGAGCACGTGGGCGAAATTGACCAACGGTTTGCCAACCGTAGCGCAGGGATTAGGAAGAATAGGTTTCTGCATTGCGGCAAGCAATCCGAATAGAATGTATGCCACGGTAGATGCGGGTGATCGCGGAGGTATGTATAGAAGCGATGATGCAGGCGAAAATTGGAAAAGCATTAGTAATGATGGAAGATATTGGGGAAGAGGAAGTGATTTTGCAGAAGTAAAAGCTGATCCAAAAAATGAAGACATTGTTTATACTGCTAATGTTGTTGTCTGGAAATCTGTTGATGGCGGCAATTCATGGAAAGATTTTAGGGGTGCGCCGGGCGGAGATGATTATCATAGGATCTGGATCAATCCCGATAATTCAAATACGATATTGATCGCTGCTGATCAGGGAGCCATCATAACAGTAAATGGCGGACAAACATTTTCATCGTGGTACAATCAGCCAACTGCGCAATTTTATCATGTGAGCGCAGACAATGCATTTCCATATAATGTTTATGGCGGCCAACAAGAAAGCGGATCGGTCGGCATCTCTTCAAGAGGCAATGATGGACAGATAACTTTTCGGGAATGGCATCCTGTTGGTGTGGAGGAATATGGTTATGTAGCGGCTGACCCTCTTGATCCCAATATCATTTATGGAGGGAAAATCACGAAGTATGATAAGCGAACAGGGCAGGTTCAGAACGTTGCACCAGAAGCTATAAGAAGCGGCAAATATCGCTTCGTTAGAACTGCGCCCGTACTATTCTCACCGATAGATAAGAAAACATTGTTCTTTGCAGGCAATGTACTTTTCAAAACAAACAATGGCGGTCACTCATGGCAGGTAATAAGCCCAGATCTCACGAGAGAATCTTGGGACATACCCGCAAGTGTGGGTATATATACAAGCGATGATTTGAAAAAGATGAAGCGTCGTGGCGTGATCTATACCGTTGCACCATCGCCAAAAAATATCAATGTCATTTGGTGTGGCACTGATGACGGATACATTCAACTCACTAGAGATGCCGGCAAAACATGGAAGAATGTGACGCCGCCTTCAATCACTTCATGGAGCAAAATTTCGATCATGGAAGCAAGCCATTTTGATGAAGGAACTGCTTATGCCGCCGTCAATAGGATCAGGTGTGATGACATGCATCCGCATATCTACAAAACAAATGACAATGGAGCTACTTGGAAAGAAATCGTCAATGGATTGCCTGACGATCCCATTAATACCGTAAAAGAAGATCCTTTTACAAAAGGTTTATTGTTTGCAGGATCTGAAAGATCAACTTATATTTCTTTTGATGATGGCGATCACTGGCAGTCTTTACAATTGAATATGCCATGCAGTTCTATTCGTGATCTGATCATCAAAGATGATGATATTGTCGTAGCAACCCACGGGCGCTCTTTCTGGATAATGGATGATATTACCCCGTTGCGCCAGTTGGCAAAAAAAATAATAAACAACGATAACGTCATTTTATTTAAACCACAAACTGCCGTAAGGATACGATCAAATACAAACTCCGATACACCTTTGCCACAAGAAGAACCTGGCGGACAAAACCCACCGGATGGCGCAATCATAGATTATTATTTAAAAGAAAAAGTGAATGATGTAGTAACGCTTGAAATAAAAGATTCATCAGGCAAAGAGATCAGAATTTTTAGAAGTGATGACAAGCCTTATGAGATACCACAAGTAAATATTCCGTTGTATTGGATCAGACCACAACAAATACTTTCCACAGAGGCTGGCTCGCACCGATTTTTATGGGACATGCACTACGCGCCATTGTCCGGACCGCCAAGATATCCAATCGCTGCTACATTCGGGAACACGGCACCTGTTGCTACTTCACCGTGGGCGATGCCAGGAAAATATATTGCGGTACTAACAGTTAACGGCAAAGCATACACGCAATCTTTCAGCATTAAAATGGATCCTCGTGTAATGACATCGATGAAAGATTTGAAGGAGCAGCATGATTTATCCGTTGTTTGTTACAACGATAGAAAAAAAGCTTCTTTATATTTTGACAAGATAGCCGACCATCTTAAAAATATTTCAAAAGATCAAAATGAAACGATGCAAAGCCTATCAGCATTTGCTGGTAAAAATGAAGGACGAGGAAGGGGCAGCTCTGGTCAAGAAAATTTTAATTCACTAATGAACACATTCGACAATTTGTTACATAATCTGGAAGGATCGGATGCCGCTCCGACAGAGGATCTTACTTCATCTGTAATGAAAATGAACAATGCATTTTTATCTCTCGAAAAAAAGTGGACTGAATTTGAATCAAAAACATTTCACTAACAGTTATCGAGATCAATTTTATTTGTGAAAAGAAACAAAAGCATAAGCAATCAATAAAAAATTAATTGCTTATGCTTTTGAGAAGAGGAGAACTTTTCATGAACAACAGAAAATTATCTGGCTCGAAAATAATATCATTATGCAGCCTTGTGCTATGAATAAAATATATTCCTTCGTGCATTAGCAACGCTTCATTAATATCATTTTCTTCTGAAAATAAAAAAGGGATTTTCTGCTCTTTTAGCTCATCCATCATTTTTATTGAAACCTCATCAGTGCCGCCACCCGTGTTGGTGTACATATTAATAAACCTTGCTTGTTTTTCTTTTTTCAACCATTGCATAAATTTATCTGTCTCACTATATAACGCATCGAACAGATCAATTTCTTTTATAGCTACTCCCCCATTTTGTGATATATATGCAATAACACGGTAAGCGCCGCTATGCCCAGCCAGCACTATATTTCCAGGTTTGCAGGATTTGGAAATAATTTTGTTTGACCGTAAATTTTTAAGCACATCCTGAACAAGAGATCTAAAAACATTGGGTTGCTCCAGTTTGCCCCCATAGGAGTCGGGCGCATCTTTTGCTGATTCTGCTAAAACCAATATTGCGTTCTTATGTGAAGCAATAAATTGTGTGGCAAGATGATAATAATTAAGTGCCGTATCAATATTGTTGAGCCAACCATGGAACCAAAAAACAATATCGATGCTATCATGTAGCACATGCAATTCATCCGGAACAACCATCAACACAGAGCTATCGCTATAATGTGACTTTAGATCATAAAATTGGCTGTCATAAGTGTGACCATTCAATCGGCTTGCTTCAGGAAAACAAGTATATGACGAAGTGAAATGAAATATACTCCCGCCATTTATTTTCTCCACCTGGGTCGCAGCTTTATTCGCATGGGAAACATAATTTCTTTCCTTAGCAACATTCTTTTTCTTTTGGGCATATATAGAAAAAGTAACGAGGCAAATACATATTGGCAAAAAAAGAAACCAATTATTGCGACCGTAAAAACGCGAACAATACATAGCAGATAGGTTAGTAACCTACCAAATTTATTACATTAAAATTTATACAGAAGCAATTAATATAATCAACTTTTAAAGTTGATAGGGATCAAAAGCTTTAATGACAAGTTTCTTCCCATGTTGAAAACCCCAACTCTACCTGTGGTATAATTTACAGGGTTATATTTGAACCTGCTCATATAATCAATGTATGCTGTATTGAAAAGATTGTTGCAAATAATATATAGAGAACAAAAAGTCTTTCCGTTCGATTGTATATCACCTCCCGCCC
>CAIYPC010000220.1 GCA_903927975.1 uncultured Bacteroidota bacterium
CGTGGTGAAGATTCGTACTGTTTTTCCATTCACATCAATGTCAGCAGCAATTAGACTCTCAGAAGCACGGAGATTAGCACTCCTCTCAAACTTGTGCTGGATCTGATTTATGATAGGATATCTTGAAAAAATAATCACACCAGTTTCATATATGCCGTCATAACGGTGATAGTCATGCGAAAAAAAATAATAAGGATAACCGAGCTCTTTTTGAATGTAGGCGATATTATCAGGCAATTCTTTTGGGTTGTGCGATTCAAAAAATTCCTGAAAGCACATCACATCGGCATTTTGAAAACGAAGAAATTCTGTCATTTTCTCCCAATGCCCTGATGTATTTGGCTTTGATGTGATAAATTCATCCCAACCTCTCACGTTCCATGTTAGCACGCGAAGTGAGCCTGCTGGTTTTTGATTATTAAATGATGTGGCGACATGAAATGCGAACAGGGCTTGAATATTTTTCCAGCCAATAAGCATTGCGATCAATGAAATGAGCGCCCATCTGCGGGCAGAAAGAAAAAGCCAGAATATAAAAAAACCAAAAACAATTAATAATAAAACAGGGAAGATGAGACCAAGCAGTGAAACAACCCACCATTTGTCGGGCTGCAAAAAAGAATTGCAGCATGCCAGCAGAAATATTGCTGCGGCAATAATGTTTGAAGTAATAATGAACCGTTTGGTGAATGTTCGCAGTGTTGCCATGACTGGCTTGTAAGTTACAAATCTTCCTTGTCAGCAGCCCGTTTTAAAATCTCTTTTTCTTCATCGGTGAGCAGCCGATAACCTTGTTGGTTTATTTTGTCGAGTATGTCGTCAATACGCTTTTGAGTAATGTTAGGTATTTTTTTAAAAGGCTGTGTTCCGGAGACTTTATAATAAAATTCATCTCTGGGATTTTTAGCTTTTCTTTTTTTGTTAGGATTGAAAAGATCATTTGCCCAATCGAATAAATTGTTCATCCAAAGACCCCAGTCTCTTCCTCTCCGCATCTGATAAATAAAAAGAAATCCAATCGCTGCGCCTGCAAGACTGGCGATATAAGCACCTGAATCGCCATGAGGAATACCTGCAAAACTAATTAGGATATATATAACCGTTAGCACCCACAAAGGAATGCCTCCATTGATCATGGGGAAAATGCGATAGTCCGGTTCTACGCTTGTTGTAGCTACCGCAATCGCCATCACTGCTGGGTTTGCGCCCACTAAAAAAGCGGTGGGTATCTGCACCTGAAGTTTCGGAAAAATGTAGTAGGCGAGAATGTAAAACGCAGCACCTGCAATACCGCCATAAACATAAATAGGAACTATTTTTCTATTGCCGGCAATATCCTGCAAAATATATCCAAAGCCCCAAAGCCAAAGCATATTGGCGATGAAGCGAAAAACCGAATCATCACAAAACATATAAGTCAGTAAAGTCCATGGTCTTGTTGATAATTTTCCTAATTCCGCAGGAAGGACAAACCAGTGAAAAACATTTTTATTATAAGCATCCACATTAATGGATGAAGAGAGCAGGTAAATTGAAAAGATAAATTTGAGTATGACAAACATCACCGCGTTCATCACAATGAGTTGAATCAGCGCGTTTCCGTCCTGGCCAAGGCTCATTCTTTTTCGGTAACTGTCTTGCATCGGGCGCATAATTTCTTCAATTGTGAAGTTACAAAATGTGAATGGTCAAATTTTAAATTTACGCTTGGACATCAGCATCTTTATTTAACAATGAGAATGAATAAACTGTTCAATAAAAATTACGCTTGTTTTTTTTGTTCCAGAAAATAACCAATACCAGCCCGGCGAAAGCGCCGCCCAAATGCGCCCAATGCGCCACGTTATCGCCCGATCGCGGAGCAAAAGCCCCAAACAGATCCAACATCATAAAGCCAGGTATCACATATTTTGCTTTGATAGGAATCGGAATGAACATGATATACATTTCTGTGTTGGGGAACAGATAGACATAAGCAGCCATTATTCCCATGATTGCGCCTGACGCACCAACTGCATAACCAAAATCTTGCTGAAGAAATAATTGGGCAACACCCGCAATTACGCCACATATCATATAGAAAGTTAGGAACCGCTTGCCACCCCAAACATTTTCAAGAATACTACCAAACATCCAAAGCGTGAACATATTAAAAAGGATGTGAGAAAAAACGATTCCAGTGCTATCCACAGCCGAGTGCATGAACATATACGTAATCAACTGCCATGCTTTAAAATTTCCGGAACCAAAGCTCTGTAAGGCGCCATACTCTTCAAGCGGAAAACCCTGATTAATAAATATTATTTGCGCTATCCACACAAGCACATTAACAATCAGCAAATTCTTTATTACGGGTGGTATGGACTGAAAACCTCCTTGTTGAAATCGACTCATAGTTCTTTTTTGTTAGGCTGCAAATTACAATATAGAAGATTAATAAAAATTTGCAGTGCTTGTAACTCTGTTAATTTTTTAATTTAAGCTGAACCACATTCTCTATATGATGCGTATGCGGGAACATATCCACCGGCTGAATTTTTGTGACCTTGTATTTTTCATCCAGCAATTTCAGGTCCCTTGCCTGCGTTGCAGGATTGCAGCTCACATAAACAATCAGCGGCGATTCCATATCAAGCAATTTCTTCACCAATTTGTCATGCATCCCTACCCGTGGCGGATCAGTGATTATCACATCAGGTTTCCCATGTTCAGCAAAAAAATTATCGTTGCAAATATTGATCACATCGCCCGCAAAAAAAGATGCATGGTTGATATTATTGAGCGCAGCATTTTCTTTTGCATCATTGATCGCTTCTTCAACTGTTTCAACGCCGATTATTTTTTTTGCTGATCCGCTCACAAAAATTCCAATGCTCCCCGTGCCGCAATACAGATCATAAACCGTTTCATTTCCCGTCAACTCAGCAAAATCTTTCGTGACGTTATATAACTTTTCTCCCTGCTTTGAATTGGTCTGAAAAAAAGATTTCGGACCGATCTTAAATTGAAAATCGCCGAGCCTTTCAATCGCAAACCCTTTGCCATAATGGATTTGAGGAGTTAATCCATACAGGCTGTCATTACCTTTTGTATTGACGGTATAAAGCAGCGTAGTTATTTCCGGAAAATTTTTGGAGACATGTTCGAGCAATAAATTCCTTGCTGCTTCATCATCATTGCCCAACATAATGTTCGCCATTATTTCACCCGTTGTGCAAATGCGCACTTGCATCGTTCTTAAAAAACCATGCTGCTGTTTGATATCGTAAAATGAAAGCTGATGTTGCTCGGCAAAATCTTTGATCGCGATGCGCAAGCGATTTGTAGGCTCGCTTTGGAGATAGCAGATTTTTATATCAATTACTTTATCAAAAATGCCTTTTGCATGAAAGCCCCCCACATTTTGAAGAGAAGAAACCGATTCATCTTTCAATTCTTCAGCAAGCAAAAAACGCTTATTACTGAAAGTATATTCAATCTTATTCCGATAAAACTTTGTTTCATCAGCGCCCAATATTGGCATCATTTCAGGCAGTTCAACCTTGCCAATCCTTTGCAGATTGTCCTCCACCTGTTTTTGTTTGAACTGCAATTGCTTTTCGTAAGGAAGCATTTGCCATTGGCAGCCGCCACAAACGCTGAAATGAGAGCAGAACGGAACAACTCTTTGCGGCGAATATTCATGATATTTCACAACGCTGCCTTCTGCCCAATCCTTTTTATTTTTGAATAAACGGACATCGACCACATCGCCAGGAACCGCATTTTCGATAAATATCACTTTGCCATCCAAACGAGCCAGCGACTTGCCTTCTGCTGCGAAATCTTCCACCAAAACTTTCTCGAGGACAATATTTTTATTTTTTCTTTTCACGGCGCAAAAATATGGAATACTAAGGCTCGTGGTTTTACGTTTTTTATGTTTGCTGTGAGAAAGTTCATGGTTGATCGTTCATTGTTCATAGTCGTTCGCGCTAAAGTAAAATACCCGATGCCGATTTAGGGTTAATAAAACTTGCAATCACTACTATGAACTATATGCCATGAACCATGAACCTTCTCACCTTAAATCGCAAATAATCTAACTTCGTCCACTAAAACTAAAAAGGATATGCGCTCTGGAAAATTGAGATTGTTACTGGCATTCGTTTTTATTTCCACTTCAGCTTTGGCACAAGATGGCTTCAACATCAAACTGACCTTGAAGCCTTATACTAACAGCCTTGTATATCTTGCATATTACTATGGCAAAGTGAAAGCCATCGCCGATTCAGCGATATTGGACCTCAACAGCACAACAACTTTTAAAGGAAAAGAAAAACTTCCAGGCGGCATTTATTTCGTCGTTTCTCCCAAAAAAGAAATTTTGTTTGAAGTATTGATTGATAAACAGCAAAATTTTTCTATCACTGCCGATACAATCAATCTTGCACAAAATCTCACTTTCACTGGTTCGCCAGAGAATACGCTTTTCTTTACGTACACTCGCACGATGGCAAAATATGGCGAGTCAATAAACAATATGCAGCGAGAATATTCTGCGGCAAAAACCAAAGCTGATTCAACGCGCATCAGAGAAAAAATTATCGGCACAAATCAGGACGTTCAGAATTACAGGAATGATATTTCTGCAAAAAATCCCGGTTCATTATTAGCCACTTTATTTGCTGCGATGAAGGAACCAGCTGTTCCTCCCGCTGCTCAACAGCCCGGAGGCAAATACGACACGATGTTTGCTTATCATTATTACAAATCGCATTACTGGGATGGTGTTTCTTTCACCGATGATCGTCTTGTGCGCACACCGCTTTTTGAGCCTAAGCTCGATAAATATTTTAAAGATCTTATTTCGCAGGTACCTGATTCTATCAATAAAGAAGTTGATTGGATGCTGTTATACTCACGCACCAGCAAAGAGATGTACAAATATCTGTTGGTACATTTTGTACAGAAATACATCAACCCTGAATACATGGGGCAGGACGCCGTGTTCGTGCATATTTTCGAGAAATTCATCAACACCGGCGAAGCTGATTTCTTCACTGAAAAATATAGAAAAATCATTAATGATCGCGCATACAGCCTAATGGCAAATTTAATCGGTCAGCCCGCAGCCAACCTTGACATGGTTGACACATCAGGCAAATCGCAGCCATTGCTCGGTGTTGATGCAAAATTTATCGTGATTTGTTTTTGGGATCCCACATGTAGTCATTGCAAAGAAGAAGTGCCGCAGCTCGATTCAATCTATCAGGCAAAATGGAAACAGGAAGGCGTGAAAATGTATGGCGTGATGGTTGATGGCGGTCAGGAAAACTGGCGCAAATTCATTCGTGACCACAATTTGAAAGATTGGATACACGTTTATCAGCCCAAAGCAAAGGCAGACGCTGATGAAGCCGCAAACAGACCGGGCTATAAACAATTGTTCGATGTTTATCAAACACCTACTTTGTTTTTGCTTGATAAAGACAAACACATCATCGCTAAAAAACTCACTTATCAACAATTTGATGAAGTGATATCGCTGAAATTGAAGAATGCAAAATAAAAACTGATATGAGAAGCCTTACCAAAAAGTTTTCGATTGCCATTTTATCATTTGTCTTCATTACTGCTAGCGGTAATGCGCAAACGCTTTTTTCTTACGGCAACAATTCCGTGAGCAAACAAGATTTTTTAAAAGCTTTTTTAAAAAACAACAATGACGGCAAACCAACTGAAAAATCTTATAAGGATTATCTTGAATTATACATTCGTTACAAACTGAAAGTGAAAGCCGCTTATGATTTAAAGCTCGACACATTACCAGGACAAAAAACCGAGCTGAGAAATTTTCGCAATCAGGTTGCTGACACATATATGAATGATGAGGAAAGCCTGAATGCTTTGATCAACGAAGCTTATGACAGAAGCCGCAAGGATATTCATCTGGCACATATTTTTGTTGCTGCCCCCAAAAATGCATCATCTACTGACACACTCAAGGCATACGAAAAAATAGCTGATGCATACAATGCACTTAAAAAAGGAAAAAATTTTGGAGAAACAGCAGCGATTTATTCTGACGATCAATCAGCGAAAAAGAATCATGGCGATATCGGCTGGATAACTGTTTTCACATTGCCTTATGAACTGGAAACACTTGCATACAGCACACAGCCAATGAAGTTTTCAAAAATTTATCGCAGCAAAGGTGGCTATCATATTTTTGAAAATTTGGGTGAAAGAAATGCAATTGGCAAAATGAAAGCGGCGCATATTCTTTTAGCAATTGCTCCAGGTGCAAATGATTCTGTGAAGGCAAAAACAAAACTGAAAGCAGATTCAATTTATAATGCATTAATGAACGGTGCAAGCTTTAGTGATCTTGCAAAAAAATATAGTGGTGATAATCTTTCTTTCCAAACAGGCGGAGAAATTGCAGAGTTTGGCGTTGGCAAATATGATTCAGCATTTGAAGCAACAGCATTTGGTTTGAGCAAAGACGGAGAAATAAGCAAGCCTGTTCTCAGCGGTTTCGGATATCACATTATCAAAAGGCTTGCAAAAAAACCGGTGCCTGAAAAAGACAAAGAAACGCTCGCAGGATTGAAGCAAAAAGTGACGACAGATCCACGCGTTTCAGTAGCAATAAAAAAATTCCTGAATAAAATATTTGCCCAAACAAATTTCAAGCGTTCGCTTATCAATGAAAATCATTTTTCAGTTTATACTGACAGTATTCTTCAGCACAAACCAGGTCCGCCATTTGCTGATATGAATGATAACACGATGTTGTTTTCTATCAATAATAAAAATTATATCGTAAAACAATGGCTTGATTATGCACGCGGCGCAAAAAATACGCCTGCTCTCAGCGCAGGAAAAACGAACATTGAACTGTTGGATAAATTTATTGAAACAAGTTCGCTTACTTATTACCGTGAGCATTTAGAAGATTATAATAAAGATTTCGCTTATCAATTAAATGAATTTAAAGAAGGCAATTTACTTTTTGAAGTAATGCAAAGAAAAATTTGGGACAAAGCTTCTGTTGATAGCGTTGGGCTGAAAAGTTATTATAATTCACATAAAGAAAAATATTGGTGGGAGCCTGGTGCCGATGCCGTATTGTTTACATGCAGCAATGAAAAAGCAGCAGATGACGTAAAGAGAAAATTGGAAAAAGATTTTTCTGGATGGAGAAAAATGATTGATAGCTCCAATGGATCTGCACAAGCCGACTCTGGTCGTTTTGAACGTGCACAACTTCCGATGGCAGATAAAAAATTAACAGCGGGACAATTCACATCTTTCAACACAAATCCGCCTGATAACACTGTAACTTTTTCTTACATCATAAAACTATACAACGAGCGCATGCCGCGTACTTACCTCGAAGCAAGAGGATTTGTTATCAACGATTATCAAACTTATCTGGAAGATAAATGGATCGCTGAGCTGAAAGAAAAATATCCCGTGAAAGTTAATGAAGAGGTGCTGAAGAGTTTGCCGAAATAGTTCGAACTATGATTTATCTGATTTTTTGATAGGCTATGATTTCTTTATCTCACATCAATAGTCAATTAATCATAGCATTCATTCAATCATTTAAATCAAAGTTTAGAAACCACATTCCAAATCACTTTCGGTTTGCCCAATGTGTAATAATGAAGAACAGGCACATTTGCTTTTTTCAATTCTTTGCTTTGTTCCAAAAGCCATTCTGTGCCAATAATCTCCACTTCTGCGTCAGTCTTGCATTTCATGATCTCGTTACAAAGATCCTTTGGAATGTCAACATGAAAAACTTTTGGCAAAATGCTTAGCTGCTTTTTGTTTGTTAGGGGTTTTAATCCCGGTATCACCGGAACTTCAATGCCATTTGCACGGAGTGTTTTTACAAAGTCAAAATATTTCTGGTTATTAAAAAACATTTGTGTGGTAATATATTCAGCGCCCGCTTCCACTTTGGCTTTCAGGAATGAAATATCTGTATCAAGGTTTGGTGCTTCAAAATGTTTTTCCGGATAACCAGCAATGCCAATGCAAAAATCTGTTTTGCTACCGTTCTTTATATCTTCTTCAATGTAAATACCGTGATTGAGGTTCACCACCTGTTTCAACAAATCAAGTGCATATCTATTTCCATCTGGTTCCGGCTCAAATGAAGTTTCGTTTTTCGGGGCATCACCACGAAGCACCAGCACATTATCTATCCCTAAAAAATTCAAATCGATCAGCGCATCTTCTGTTTCTCTTTTTGTAAAGCCGCCGCATATTAAATGAGGAACCGCATCAATTTGATAATGGTTCATAATAGCTGCGCAAATGCCAACTGTTCCGGGACGTTTGCGAACTTCCACTTTTTCAAAAGTGCTGTCAGCCTTTTTTTTGAACATCGTTTCACTGCGGTGATAAGTGACATTAATAAACGATGGCTTGAATTCCATCAAAGGATCAAGATGATCATAAATTGAACTGATGGTTTTGCCTTTTAATGGCGGCAAAATTTCAAATGAAACCTTTGTATCGCTCGACTTTTGTAAATGCTCTATTACCTTCATGGTGAATGTGAATTGTGAATGGTCAATGGTGAATA
>CAIYPC010000221.1 GCA_903927975.1 uncultured Bacteroidota bacterium
ATTCATAAATAATTATCAGGAAAAATCAGGTTACAAAATCATTGAATATGGTTGAAACCAGCCGTTTTATCATCATCCCGTTAGATCAACGACAGCTTCGCTTATATCTTCACGGAAAAAGAAAATTGGATCAGGAATTGAATATAGCTCACATCAACAGAAAAATTTCTTCTGAAGTGCGCGACAGGGGAGAATATCTGATTTTGCCAGAAATGAAAAGAGCTTCGGGCGATAACTATTTGTTTTTCACATTTTGGATTGTGATTGAAAAAGCATCAAGATATATTGTTGCGGAAATGGGTTTTAAAGGAATTCCAAATAACAACAAAGAAGTTGAAATTGGATACGGCGTGTTCACCAATTTTCATCGAAAGGGCATTATGACTGAATGTGTAAGAGGAATGATTGATTGGGCAAAGAAGCGTTTGGATATACAATATGTTTTAGCAGAAACAGATGAAAATAATCTTGCTTCAATAAAGGTTCTGCAGAAAAATAATTTTCAAAATTTTGATAAGAAAGGCAAAATGATTTGGTGGAAGATAGAAGTCAATCCCACTCAATCTCATTGAAATCAATTTTTACAGAACAATTCTCTTCGAGAAAAAATTCAAACTCATTTTCAGGCATTGATTGAGTTGCATAAATTCCATTTATGAGCAAGTGTGTTTCTATTTTCTTTGCATCGGCATCGACAATCAAATAATATTTCACGCCCTGCTTTTGATAAATTTTATACTTAATATTTTTATCACGTATGGCAGTAGAAGGAGATAGAACTTCAACTACTAAACTTGGAGCGAAGTCCAGATACTTTTTTTTAATCTTATCACAAACTATGAGAATATCAGGTTGGATAATTGTATCGTCATTGATTTTATAATCGATAGGATCATATACTTTACAATTTTTGCAACCGTTTTTCTTTAAAGCCACGAGAAAAAGTGATGCAATTTCAATAGTTAATCCCTGATGTTTAGGTACAGGTAAAGGGCTCATTGCGATCGGATGACCCTCAATCAGTTCCCATCTTCCTTCCCAATGAACATAATCATCGTAAGTATAATGCGGTATCTCTTTGGCTAAAAGCATGTTGCGAAATTAATCAAAAAAAATGACTGATGCTACAGCAAAAACGAATGATATCACTTAACTGGCACACCCGTATAATTATGCGGCGATATTTTTTTCAATTCTTTTTTTAGCGTTGCTGATATTTTTAAACCATCGATAAAAGAATGAATCGATTGTTTGGTGATGGCTGCATTACCACGTGTCAACTCTTTCAATGCTTCATAAGGATTTGGATAGTTTTCTCTACGTAAAATGGTTTGAACTGCTTCCGCAATCACAGCCCAGTTGTTTTCAAGATCTTCATTTATTTTATTTTGGTTCAATACCAATTTGCCCAATCCTTTTTCAATTGATTTTAATGAAAGTATTGTGTGAGCAAAAGGAACGCCGATATTGCGGAGTACCGTAGAATCGGTAAGATCTCTTTGCAATCTTGAAATAGGAAGCTTCGCAGAAAAATGTTCGAACAATGCATTTGCGATTCCCAAATTCCCTTCTGCATTTTCAAAATCAATTGGGTTCACTTTATGCGGCATTGCTGATGAACCAATTTCGCCTTTCTTTATTTTTTGTTTGAAATAATCCATCGAAACATATGCCCACACATCACGAGAAAAATCGATGAGAATTGTGTTGATTCTTTTCATACCATCAAAAAAAGCTGCGAGATTATCATAATGCTCAATCTGTGTGGTATGTTGTTGACGCACTAAACCAAGTGTCCCTTCTACAAATTCGTTCGCCAGTTTTGTCCAGTCTTTTTTAGGAAAAGCAATATGATGTGCATTCAGGTTTCCCGTCGCGCCGCCAAATTTTGCAGAGAAAGGAATGGAGATGAGTTGGTCAATCTGATTTTCTATTCTTTCAACATATACTAAAATTTCTTTTCCGAGCACTGTTGGAGATGCAGGCTGACCGTGTGTTCTGGCGAGCATTGGCACATCGCTCCATTCATCTGCCAACAGTTTTAATTGTTGATTGAGATTAAGCAGCGCAGGCAAATATTCTATTTCAACTGCATGTTTCCACAACAATGGAATGGATGTGTTATTAATATCTTGTGAGGTTAATCCGAAATGGACCCATTCTTTTATGCTTCCCGCTTTGGCATCATCCAATTTCTTTTTCAAAAAATATTCAACAGCTTTCACATCGTGATTGGTAATACTTTCTGTCTCTTTAATCTCCATCGCATCTGTAATGCTGAAATTTTCTCCGGCTGATTGCAACTGTTTTTTTATAGCAGCAGGAAGCGTGAATATTTTTTTATCGCTCAAAAAAATAAAATACTCAATCTCAACCAGCACACGATATTTCATCAGTGCATATTCAGAAAAATAATCATCCAGAAAATGCAATTGCTTGTGATAACGGCCATCAATTGGCGAAATAGCTGTGAGTGTGTTTAATTCCATGAAGTTGTTTGATAAAGATTGTAATTAATTTACCGACACTTAACTTTGCAGCCAAAATTAAAACAAACGAGTTGGACAGAAAAATAAGGGTTGGCGCAGTGAGCTATTTAAATACAAAGCCGTTGCTCTATGGCATTCAACATTCTCCGATTATTGATAAAATTGAATTAAAGATCGATTATCCTTCACGAATTGCAGCCATGTTGCTGAATGATGAGATTGACATTGGGCTGGTGCCTGTGGCAATCATACCTAAATTGAGAGAATTTCATATCAACACAGATTATTGCATTGGCAGTGATGGCGAAGTAGCGTCTGTTTGTTTGTTCAGCGAAGTGCCAATTGAAAAAATTGAAACTGTTTTGTTGGATTATCAAAGCCGCACATCCGTTCAGCTTGCAAAAATTTTGATGAAGGAATATTGGAAAATAAATCCTGTGCTTGAAGATGCGAAATCTGCAAAATCTTTGTGACCTGGGGTATCGAGCAGGTTAATTAAAGTGCCTTTATATTCAAAGCTCATTACAGATGTTGCCACAGAAATTCCACGTTGTCTTTCAATCTCCATGAAATCACTCGTGGCATATTTTTTTATCTTATTACTTTTTACCGCTCCGGCCGTTTGTATAGCTCCGCCAAACAGCAAAAATTTTTCTGTCAGGGTTGTTTTCCCTGCATCGGGATGCGAGATGATGGCAAATGTCCTTCGCTTGTTAATTTCGTTTGTGTACTTCATAATTTTCGAGCGGCAAAGTTAAGATTAAGACATGAAATGATTAGAGCTTTATCAATTTTAAGAAATGCATTATTTATGCAAAAGAATTAAGTATTTTCAGGAAGATGGGTGAACCAATTCTTACAACTAAAGAAGCGCAAACATTACGCTATCGGCGAGCCAAAAAATTCTGGCGAAGAAAAATTTTTTCAATTCGTGCGGTTAAGGATACAATATTCCTGAGTGCTGGGATATTATCTGCGGGCTTTGGGCTGGAAAGTTTCTTGTTGCCGAATAATTTTATTGATGGTGGCGTAACTGGCATTTCATTATTATTAACTGAACTTACTAAATGGAAGCTACCGCTTTTTATATTAATCGTAAACATTCCATTCATATTTCTGGGCTTCAAACAAATTGGGAAATGGTTTGGGATTAAAACCGTGCTGGCTATTATCGGGCTTGCAGCATGCATCACATTCATTCATTATCCTGTAATCACTTCAGATAAATTATTGGTTGCAGTGTTCGGTGGCTTTTTTGTGGGTGCAGGCATTGGTCTCGCTGTTCGTGGTGGCGGTGTACTCGATGGCACAGAAATCCTCGCCATCTATTTAAGCAAAAAAACAAGTGTTTCAGTTGGCGACATTATTCTTGTTTTCAATATTTTTATTTTTTCTGTAGCAGCTTATGTGTTGTCTATTGAGGCTGCTTTATATTCTATACTAGCATATTTTGCTGCATCGAAAACGCTTGATTTTCTGATTGAGGGCATTGAAGAATACACAGGCGTGACCATCGTTTCACCAAAATCAGAAGAGATTTATAAAATGGTGACTGAAAAACTTGGAAGAGGAATCACTGTTTATAAAGGCAATAGTGGATTTGGGAAAAAGGGGCATACTGCAGAGACAAATATTTTGTTCACCGTTGTTACAAGACTTGAAATATCAAGATTTAGAACTGAAATAGAAGCAATAGATCCAAATGCATTTGTTATAACACACAGCATTAAAGAAACGCGTGGTGGAATGATTAAGAAGAGACCGTTAGCTCATTGATGTTTGTGGTTTGTTGTTTATAGTTTGTGGTTAGAGCTTAAAGGATAATCTGTCGTTAAAAAATAGAATGAAAAAAATTCCAAACGGAGAACTCTAAACTATTATCATTAACTCCGAAGCTTAAAACCACAAATCATAAACTACAAACTAATATCATAAACCATCGCTTCATAAGGTTTCAACATTCCGCCTGTGGAAGATTCTGCGTAATTATCAATTAACAGTCTTGCTTTGTTTAAATCAATTCCTGTGTTTGCTGAAGAAGACTTGCTGGTAAAATTTAACAGCACTAAAAATTTCTTTCCAGCTAATGTTCTCGTGTATGCATAAACGTTAGGATTGGTTTTATCAAGTAATTCATATTTTCCATAAACAAGAACTGGATTGTCTTTTCTCAGCTTCACAATTTTTCTGAAATAATTCAGGCAACTGTTCACATCATTTTCTTCTGCGGCAGCATTTATTGTTTTATAATTCGGGTTTACTTTTATCCATGGCGTTCCTGTGCTGAAACCTGCATTGGTACTGCTATCCCATTGAAATGGCGTTCTGCCATTGTCCCTACAACTGAACTGTATTTCCTTCATAAATTTTTGAATATCGCCGCCAATATTTTTTTGGTGCTGATATTCATTCAATGTTGGCATGTCCCGGTAATCTTCAATTTTGGTAAAGCCTGCATTCGACATTCCCAATTCATCGCCATTATAATAATAAGGTGTGCCACGCATTGTCATAATAAATGTGGTGAGCATTTTTGAAGATGGCTCACGAAATGCAGGACTATCATTTCCAAACCTGCTTACCATTCTTGCTTGATCATGATTGGCAAGAAAAATTGAAAGCCATCCATTATCTGCAAATGCGCTATCCCATCGAGTGAACACTTCTTTAAAATGCAATAAGCTATATCCTTTTGAATTCGCAATATCAACGCCATCAAAAGCATAAGCCATATTTAATTCTTTGCGATTCGAATCAACCAGATCATGTGCATCTGCAAATGAATTCCCCGCTCCTTCTGCAACGCTCATCACGTCATATTTGCTGAGCACTTCATTGTTCATCTCATGCAGATAATCGTGCAAGTGCGGACCAATGCCATAATATTTCACGAAATCTTTTTCAAAGCCATTTGGAAAAGCAGGAAAGGTTGTGTCTTTCGCAACAAACTGAAAAGCATCCAACCTGAAACCATCAATGCCTTTGTTTGCCCAAAATTTCATAATGTCAAAAACTTCTTGACGCACTTTCGGGTTTTCCCAATTCAAATCCGGTTGCTTTCTGGAAAAATAATGGAGATAATAAGCATTCGTTGGCGAATCATATTTCCAAGCATAGTGATTAATATCAAACAAACTATATCTATAAGGTGGCTTACCTCTTTCTGCATCCCACCAATGATAATAATTACGATATGGATTTGCTCTTGAGCTTCTGCTTTGTTTGAACCAATCATGCTCGTCGCTGGAATGGTTTACCACCAAATCCATTACGAGTTTGATTCCACGTTGATGCATACCTGAAATTAAACTATCAAAATCTTGCATAGTGCCAAATTCTTTCATGATATTGCGATAATCGCTGATATCATAACCATTGTCGTCATTCGGAGACGAATAAATGGGATTGAGCCAAACTGCATTGATGCCGAGACTTTTTATATAATCGAGTTTTGAAATAATTCCTTTCAGATCGCCGATTCCATCGCCATTTGCATCTTTAAAACTGCGTGGATAAATCTGATACACTATCGCTTCCTTCCACCATTTGCTGCGGGAATTTTCGGAGCTGTCAGCCTTAATTGTCTTATCCTGATTTGTAGATTGACAAGATGAAAAAGCGAAAGCAATTATTATTATTGCTATAATAAATTTGAAAATATTTATCCGCATAATCTTATTTTTTCGTGTAAAAAAATTCAAAGTTTGTGATTCGTTCCGTGCCTACGGCACTTTTTTTGAGGTTCTGTACTCTTTCTACCGATATGTTAGGCCTACGGCATTAAGCTTGCTTTTTATATTGTGCATCATTACTTAAATCGAATAAAAGAACAACAAATTGAACGCAGCAAAATCCCGATAACAATCGGGACAATAAACTACAAACAATTAAGTCGAATATCATTTTCCTTCATCATCCGATTTATTTTTTTTGCAAATTCCTCCGCATGTTCACCATCGCCGTGAATACAAATTGTTTCTGCTTTGATATTTATTTCTTTACCAGAAGTAGAAATTATTATTTCTCTCTTTATCATCTGAAGAACTTGCGAGCAAGCTTTGTCTGGATCATCAATCAATGCATTTGGCTCACTGCGTGGCGTGAGTGTTCCATCTTTCTTATATGTTCTGTCAGCAAAAACTTCGCTGTAGGTTTTTAATCCTGAATCCTTTCCCGCGTTAATTAATTCGCTTCCAGATAATCCATATAAAATAATATCCTTATCAAAATTTTTAATGGCCTCGCAAATTGCAGATGCAATATTGCCGTCTTTCGCCGCCATATTGTATAAAGCTCCGTGTGGTTTTACATGGTGTAATTTCTTATCATTTTCTTTAAGAATATTATTTAAGATTTCAATTTGCTCAAGAACAATTTCAGATATCCGTTCGCGTGAAAGCTGCATATTGGTTCTACCAAAATTTTCTTTATCCGGGAAAGATGGATGTGCGCCGATGGCAATGTTCCTTTTGATTGCTTCTTCAATCAAAAGCTTCATTGTATTTATATCTCCAGCATGATAGCCGCAAGCAATATTAATAGAGCTCACCCATTTTAATAACTCAAAATCTTTTTCAATACTATATTGCCAAAGATCAGTGCTTTCGCCCATGTCACAATTCAGATCGATACTCAGCATACCAGTTCATTTAAATGATCCAGACATGCCCTTTCTAAAATCTGCAATTCTTTTTGTTGTTGAAAAAATAGCTCTTCCGCGCTATCAATATCTATCAATTTAAATTGAATGGAATCGCTGGGACGCAGTTGTGCAAGCTTTGGCAAATGCGCAGAAATAACATGACCAATTCTTGGATAGCCGCCAGTGGTTTGGTGATCTGCCATCAACACAATCAATTGTCCATCCGGTAATAATTGAACAGTGCCAAAATTTACGCCGGTCGATATCAATTCGAATGGATTGCTCAATTGCAAATGAGTGCCGCGCAACTGATATCCCATTCTGTCGGATGAAGAATGAATGATGAAACTGTTTTCAATAAAGTCATATTGAGAAGTTCCGTTTAGCTGTTGCCATTCATTGCCTTTGATAATAAATATTTCATTTGGGGATTGATATGTTTTACTTACATCTGCACGCCAATGCAACACTCTCATATTATTTTCTTCGTTCAGCAAGCCCGCGAAATAAATAGCATTTTCCTTGAAAAATATTTCATCATTCTTTTTGAGCTGTCTTCCGGAAAGGCCGCCAGCCATAGCTTTCAGGTTAGTGCTGTAGCTGCTCAGCCATTTATCTGCACTAAGTCCGCCGTGCACACTGATATAACAAACCGAGCCTGATTTTAATTTAGGGAATTGTAGCACTGTATTTTTTCTGATAACCAATGGTTGCCACAATGGAAGTTGCTGATCATTCAGTGAAGGAGAAAAATCTCCCCCTGTTATTGAGATTAATGCATTTTGATTGAACAAAATCTGCGCTCCGGGAAAATGAATTTCAATGACTGCTTCATTGATATGATTGCCCACCAACATATTTGCTACCTGTGCAGCATATCGATCCATCACACCGCCAGGGTTAATGCCCCAATGGCTGTACCCATATCTGCCCATATCTTGTATGGTATCGAGCAAACCTGGTTTTATAATTGATAAAGACATTTTTTGATTGCGGATTTTGGATTTATGATTGCGGATTTCTCAACAAACAATACCAATTAATTATTAGAAATTTATTCTTCAATTTTTGATTTGTTTGTTGCTGCATAATCTTCAAATTCATCTTTACTGATTTCATAGAATTGAATGTGATCCCCAGCATTCATCATTACAGGTATTGTTGCATTTGGATCAAATGATCTCATTGGTGTTCTTCCGATAATTTGCCAGCCTCCTGGAGATGTTAATGGATAAATGCCTGTTTGCATACCAGCGATGCCCACGCTACCAGCGGCTATTGTAATAGGCCTTAGCTTTCTTGGTATTGCTAGTCTTTCATCCAATTTTCCGAGATAAGAAAAGCCAGGCAAAAATCCAATCATATAAACCCTGTAAATTTTTGATGTGTGCAGATGAATGATTTCCTCCTTGCTAATATTTTTTTCCTTTGAAAGAAAATCCATATCGATACCAAAATCATTTGAATAACATACAGGAATGCGGATTGTTTTTTTATTTGTTTCATCGTCCACGACTGATTGATGAAATGCAGTGTCTAATTTTTCACTGATGA
>CAIYPC010000222.1 GCA_903927975.1 uncultured Bacteroidota bacterium
CGTAGGCGACTTGATTTATGACACTTATTTGAGGATGGCCGGTAAGCCCACTGTTGATATCCATGATCCATTTTTGTACCATATCATTTTGCAATCTTTACATATCTTTTATGGTTTTAAAAGAATGTTCAATCGTTATGATATAAAGGCAATTGTCAATAGCTATGCTGTTTATATACATTTTGGCATTAATGTGCGCATGGCTTTGCAAAGGGGGATACCTGTTTACACAGTAGGGTCTAACAACAATTTGTTCCATAAGGTTCAGCCATCTTATTTTAGTCATCACAATAACCACTTTGCTTTCAAATGTCTGTTCGACAAATTGGAAAATAAGCTGGAAAAATTAGGGATAGCCAAAGAATTTTTCGAGAAAAGGTTCAGTGGGGAAATTGATGCTGCAACAAGTTATATGAAAGAATCTGCCTTTAATAAAAATATTAATAAAGCTGTTGAAAAAACTGATTGGAATAATACAGTGGTCGTATTGGCTCATTGTTTTTTTGATTCGCCTCATATTTACAGAGATTTGTTGTTCCCTGATTTTTATGAATGGATTACTTTTACGCTTGATAAGCTTAGTTCAATATCCGACTTAAATGTCATTGTTAAACCGCACCCCAATGGAGTAAATGGCAATGATGAGATTTTTGAAGAGCTCGGGAAAAAATATTCCAATACTAATATTTCTTTTATAGATAAAAATACCTCTAACCTTCAATTATTTGAAGCAAAACCAAAAGCAATTATTACTGCTTATGGAACTGCGGCTTCTGAATTTGCGTATCATAACATACCGGTTTTAAGTATTTATGATAATCCGTTCACCGCTTTTAATTTTACCAAGATTGCCCATAGTAAAGATGAGTATGCTGATTTGTTGTATAATATTAAAAATCTGTCAGTAGAAGTTGATAAGCAAGAGATACTTGTTTATTATTACATGCAACATATTTTTTATAATAGTGGCATGGAAGCTGATTGGCTACATTTTGGTAAGTATAAAGAAAATACTTATTCAGACTTTTTTTTGGAAGATTATATGCCTGATATGAGTGAAACCTATTTTAATAGAATTGATTCAGTTTTAGAGAAAGGCCTTGCTATTGCGGAGCAAGAGTACACTGATGTTCTTAATTTGAGAAATTAATAATATGATTAAAAACATAGCCAGAAATATACTACTTCGACTTCTTCCCAAATCAGTCGTCTCAATTTATAATATCGAAAATGGTGGGGATAATATTTATTTTTCGCAGGAAGGGGAGGATATTGTTCTTGAAAGATTTTTTACAGGAAAGGAAAAAGGGTTTTATGTAGATATAGGGGCACATCATCCAACCAGATTTTCGAATACTTATAAATCTTATTTAAAAGGATGGAGAGGGATTAATATTGATGCAACGCCTGGCAGTATGAAACCCTTTGAACTTATGAGACCAGGCGATATTAATTTAGAAGTTGGTATATCGACTGGCTCAGGTGAAATAGAATATTATATTATGAATGAGCCAGCGTTAAATACATTTTCCAAACAACGGGTAGATTTTCTTATCGCAGATACCCCTTATGTCTTAGTAAAATCAGTAGTGGTAAAAACAAAGACGCTTGCACAGGTCTTGGATGAATACCTGCCAGCAAATCAGCCAATTGATTTTTTGACAATAGATGCAGAAGGCTTAGATTTTGAAATTCTTCAGTCAAATGACTGGAGAAAATACAGACCTTCTATAGTTTTAACTGAAGAATGGAGTGGGTCACTAGAAGGCCTTTCTGATTCAAAGCTATATAAGTTATTAAACCCGTTAGGATATGAATTATACGCCAAAACTGTCAGTACGGTTTTTTTCAAGGACTCACTAAAAAGAGATTCATGATATCAGCGCCAATCATTTTTCAATGAATTGTGTTTTATTCTCGACAACATGTTATCTATTCAAAAATTATTTAATCTGCATTAGTGATATGGCCTTATTAATACTACAATTATGAAAAGAATACTAAAACCACTTTTAGAATCTATCAGTCAATTAGAATGTAAAATATCATCTAAGTGGACAAGGTCAGCTCATAAACGCCTTTTTAAAGTACAATGGAATTATCCACCTCAGCCAGAACATTTTGATCATAACATTGATCTTTATTATCAGTGGAAGGAGGGATATCCATTCTGGACAGAAAGAGGGTTCTTTGGGAATATATGCGCCCAAACTTTATTATTGAAAAAAGATAAATTAACTCTGGATCAAATAAGTAAGCTCGAATTGTTGCCGGGGTGGACATGGGATCCACATGAGGATTCATGGAATAGTACATATAAGGATTATTTAGAATATCTTCACTTAAAGTC
>CAIYPC010000223.1 GCA_903927975.1 uncultured Bacteroidota bacterium
ACTGAAATCAGGAAGATTTCTTCGGTTGAATGTTTCTGTTAGTAAGGCGCTGAATATAGATATCAAAGTACAAGAGTGAGACGCAAGAATGCTTAATAGAATAACAAAAGCTCGGTTCAAAATAAAAGATCGAATTAGAAATAACTTGCCACTGTAGAATCGAAAACTCGAAACTGAAACTTTAAAACCATGTCAACACAAACTATTATCCTTGTAATTATCGTTGGCCTTGTAGCTGGAGTTTTAAGCGGATTGGTTGGCGTTGGTGGCGGCATTATCATTGTGCCCGCACTCGTTTTCATTTTAGGCTTCAGCCAGCATCAGGCACAAGGTACTTCACTTGGCATTTTACTCTTACCTGCGGGAATTTTTGCGGTGCTCAATTATTATAAACAGGGATATATTGATCTGAAAGTGGTACTGATACTTTTTGTAGGTTTTCTTATCGGTGGGTTTTTTGGAAGCAAAATTTCTTTGAGTCTTTCTGAAGCGGCTGTAAAAAAAATATTCGCGGTCGTTCTTTTGGTGATTGCAGGGAAGATGTTGTTCTTCGATAAGTGAATCCAGACACAAGGGGCAAGGAACAAGGAACATCGGCCCAATTATCTGAACCACGATTTTAGCCTTATTTTTCTGATTCAACTGATGAGAAGCTGAGAATGTAAGCAACGATGCTTCCTATTCAATATTTCTTATTTCTATCCGTCTATCCGTCTCTGCGGTTATCTTAGAAATAATTTGTGAAATTTCTTTTCTCCTGCATCTTACAGATATTAAATTGCCTACTTTACTTCTGTGCAAAACAACGGTTACAATCATATAACTGACAAAGAGCTGCTGGAGCATTTTTATAACAGTCATGATAATAAATGGCTTGGCATTCTTTTGCAGCGCTATACACTTCTGCTGCTGGGTGTTTGCATGAAATACATGAAAGATGAAGATGAAGCGAAAGACTGCGTTCAGCAGGTTTTCCTGAAAGCTATTACCGAACTGCAGAAATACAAAGTTGAATATTTCAAATCGTGGATCTATATGGTTGCCCGAAACCATTGTCTGATGCGGCTTAGGCACTTTGGCAAAAAAACGATTGATATCAGTGATAAAATAATTGCGCCAGAGGAAGAAATAAAAATCAACGCACATCTGGAAAAAGAAAAACTATTGGAAGCAATGAGTGCCTCTTTGAGCGAACTGAACGAAGAGCAGAAACAGTGCGTAACTTTGTTCTATCTTGACAAAAAATCTTACACCGAAGTGGCAGAACGAACCGGGTTTAGCATTATGCAGGTGAAGAGCTATATACAAAACGGAAAGAGAAACCTGAAGCTGTTGCTCGACAGAAAAATCAACAGCAATTCGAAAAAATGAACAACGATTTATTAAACATATTGACAGATGACGACAATGATTTTGATAATCAGAAACTACTTGATTATCTGAACGGAAAATTGTCGGGCGATGAAAAGCACGAAGTTGAAAAATGGATGGCCGATAATGATATTGCAGATGAAGCAATAGAAGGATTACAGAATATCAAAGAGAAAAAAGACCTTCCTTTATATATTGAGCAATTAAATAAAAATCTTCAAGATCAGCTCGAAAAGAAAAAAGAGCATCGTGTTAAAATGAGGATCAAGGAATATCCTTGGATCTACCTTGCAGCTGCACTCATCTTGCTGCTTTGCATTGTCGGTTTTATAATATTGAGGATGCTGTTGGTGAAGAGGTAAATGGTCAATGGTGAATTGATGTAAATTGCATTTGCAAAAAAAATCTCACAACTCACAACTCACAACTCACAACTCACAACTCACAACTCACAACTCACTACTGATATTGAATATAAACCGGTTGTGGCTTTAATTTCAGCACTTCTGCAGGCGTGAGCATGCGGCTGCCTTTTTCGCGGAAATCATTTTTATAGAACAATTTGAAACCGGTGAACTCAACAGGTTCCTTATAAATAAATTCTTTGTAAGTCGTGAATTTTCTTGCTTGTGCTCCCCAACCATCCATATCCATTATCATCTGAACTTCCGGATGAATTTTGATGTTTTTGTAATTCGTTACCATCGCATGTGTGAAGCGATGAATCACCAAAATTTTCGGAGGAAGATTATTTGCCTTCGCAAGTTTGGCAAGATAATCAGAAACAAAATTGATATCAGCAGCATCCATCGTTCCGATGACGGTGCCAGGTTTTTTTCCAGTCTTCATGGAAAATTCAGGATCTATTCCCAAATGAACCTGTGGCATTTTTAAATACTGTTCAAGCAAAGGGATTTCCGTTTGCACATTGCTCAACGCCACCTGCACATCCAAAAAAACAATCGCATTTATCTTCGCAGCCATCTTAATAATCGAATCAATATGCTTGAAAGGCATACGCAGTCTGTATTTATTATCCTTGCCTGCATAGCCCTGAGCAGTGACCGCGATATAATGCAATGCAGGTATTACCTCCATTGTGGTATCAGCAGCCTGCCATTTTTTTACTTCAACATTTAAACGCTGGAACATCTCTTTTTCGGGATATTCGCCCAACACGCCCATTTTTTTAGAATAGAGATTGCCATAATAAGCCACGATTCTTTTGAAAGGAAGAATAGCACCGGCTTCAGGATAGGCAGTTTTGACTGGCCAGCGGCCAGATGAATCGCCATTGACAATCCTAACCATTTTTTCGTTGTATAAAGCTGTATCTAGAACTAAAGGCATCACAGTATGAACAACTGAATCAGCTTTGATAGTACTATCCTTGACGACAATAGGCTTGTTTTTTTCCTGTTCTGCGCTTGAACTGGTGCAACTCATTAACGCATTGGCAGTAAGAGAGCCGATGATAATAAATAACGCCTTATTAAAATTGAAAAGAGAGAAGTATTTACGGGCTGTTTGAACTGCCGAATTAGAAGCCATATTGTGTTGCATAGGTAGCGGATTTACTAATGAAGGAACAGATGATTTTGCTAAAAACGTTCCAAGACGGGTTTTATTTTGACGAACAAGCTGTTTAATAATCAACATGGGATTTGGGGTCAAATGGTTTTTAAAAATTAAAACACGAAATTATTTGACCCTGAAAGAGTAACGCAGATTAATATATCAACATTGGAAAATAAATGTTAAAAACTTCGGAGATAATGCAAATGAAACCGCTTTGCAATAATCATCATCTCATCTCCTTGTAGGCATTCATCAATCCATTTGTTGATGAATCATGTGAACGAACAGGATCATTATTCTCCAGTTCAGGCAATATTTTTCCTGCCAGTTGTTTTCCAAGTTCAACGCCCCATTGATCGAATGTGTAGATATTCCAGATAACGCCTTGAACAAAAATTTTATGTTCATATAAAGCAGTCAATCTTCCCAATGAAAATGGCGTGATTTCTTTTAATAAGAATGAATTGGTTGGTCTGTTGCCTGTAAAGGATTTATATGGCATCAATTCTGGCTTCACGTTTTCTGCAGCGAGATCGCTTTTCGTTTTTCCATTCATCAACGCTTCTGTTTGTGCAAAAAAATTGGAAAGCAGTTTCACATGGTGATCGCCAAGGGGATTGTGGCTGATGGCTGGCGCAATAAAATCGCAAGGTATCATCGTAGTGCCCTGATGTATGAGTTGATAAAATGCATGTTGACCATTCGTTCCAGGTTCGCCCCAAACAACTGGACCCGTTGCGTAAGTAACAGGATTGCCATTTCTGTCAACAGATTTTCCATTGCTTTCCATATTGCCCTGTTGGAAATATGCCGCAAAGCGATGCATGTATTGATCATAAGGAAGGATGGCTTCGGTTTGTGATCCATAAAAATTTCTATACCACAACCCAACGAGTGCCATCATCACCGGAATATTTTTTTCGAAAGATGTTTCCCTGAAATAATTATCTGTTTCATGAGCGCCTCTTAATAACTGTTCAAAATTATCATAGCCAATCGTGAGTGCAATTGATAAACCGATTGCACTCCATAATGAATACCTTCCACCAACCCAATCCCAAAATTCAAACATATTTTCTTTGTCGATGCCAAACTTCACCACATCCTTTTCATTGGTTGACAATGCTGCAAAATGTTTTGCGATATGCGCCTCATCTTTTGCAGATTCCAAAAACCAATCGCGTGCAGAATTTGCATTGGTCATCGTTTCCTGTGTGGTGAAAGTTTTAGAAGCAATCAAAAACATTGTTTCATCAGGCGTAATTTTTTTTAATGTTTCAATTATATGCGTTCCGTCAACATTAGAAACAAAATAAGTTTGAATATTTTTCATCCAGTAAGGCTTCAATGCTTCTGTTACCATCACCGGACCGAGATCGCTTCCGCCGATGCCAATGTTCACGATATATTTTATTTCTTTTCCAGTATAACCTCTCCAATTTCCGCTATGAATTTTTTCGCAGAAATTTTTCATGTGCGCTAACACACGCATCACATCAGGCATCACGTCTTTACCGTCAGAATAAAAGGGGTTGCCAGAAAAATTGCGGAGCGCAATATGAAGCACCGAGCGATCTTCAGTCTGATTGATTTTTTCTCCCGTGAACATCGCTTCAATCGCATCTTTCACTTTGCATTCATCAGCAAGCTGCAATAACAATTGAATTGTTTTTTCATTGATTATATTTTTTGAATAATCAAATAAAATATCATTCGCCTTCAATGAAAACTTATTGAATCTTTCAGCATCATTTTGAAATAAACCGCGCATACTCGTGCTTCTCATTTCGCTTTCAAAATGTTCTTTTAATAATTGCCATGCTTTTGTTTGTACGGGAGAGATTTTAGGGAACATATTTAAACTATGATTTTATTAATAATGATTTTTATTCTCCGGTCTAAAGACCGGAGCTAGTGAAAACATCCATCCGAATATATTGTATAATTCACTTTCAATTCTTTCTGACTTTACCGACTTTCGGACTTCCCGACTTTTCAACCTATCAACTCTTCAACCCATCAGCCTCACAACCCTTCAATCACTTCCATCGTCTTCGCCATCATCTCTTCCGAAATATCCAAGTGCGTTACGAAACGAATCTGATCAGCAGCAATCGCAATCACACGAATACCGTGCTCATAAAGCTTTGCAGCAATTTGTTTTGCAGGAGCATCGGGCTGTGTTTGCACAATCACAATATTCGTCTCAACAGGCATCATGTTTTTCACAAAACTTTTTTTCGAAATTGCTTCAGCAATTTGTTTTGCGTTAGCATGATCTTGTGCTAATCTTTCAATATTATTTTCTAAAGCATATACTCCTGCTGCTGCCATAAAACCTGCTTGCCTCATACCTCCGCCAAAAACTTTGCGCACTCTTCTTGCTTTTTTTATAAAATCTTTTTTACCAATCAATATACTTCCGATTGGACAACCCAATCCTTTATTTAAGCACACAGAAATGCTATTGAAAATTTCGCCATATTGTTTTGCTGTTTCATTTTTCGCAACCAATGCATTGAACAATCTTGCACCATCCAGATGCAATTGCAGATTATTATCGTCACAAACTTTTCTGATCTTTCTTATCTCGTTAAAATCATAACAACTTCCACCGCCGCGGTTCGATGTATTTTCTAAACACACCAATGATGTTCTTGCTTTGTGAACATCATCGGGATTAATGGC
>CAIYPC010000224.1 GCA_903927975.1 uncultured Bacteroidota bacterium
TACAGTTGCAACAGAGAATAAAGCGATTTTAGATACTTGCAAGCATCTGGAAAAATCAGGCACTGACATAACTTATTTGCCTGTGAGTGCTGAGGGATTGATTGATTTAACGCAATTGGAAGCAGCTATAACCGAAAAAACAATTTTGATTGCGATTATGTATGCCAATAACGAAACTGGCGTTATTCAACCAATAAAAGATATTAGCAAGATTGCACGAAAGCATAACGTGATTTTTTTTACAGATGCAACGCAAGCGGTTGGAAAAATTGCTGTTGATGTGAACAGAGATGGCATTGATCTGATGGCTTTCAGTGCGCATAAAATTTACGGTCCGAAAGGGGTTGGCGCTTTGTATGTGAGAAGAAAAAACCCACGTGTAAAAATAATGGCTCAAATTGATGGTGGTGGTCATGAACGAGGTATGCGAAGCGGCACCTTAAATGTGCCTGGCATTGTTGGTTTTGGAGAAGCATGTGAATTGTGCGTTCGTGTAATGGAAGAAGATGGCAAACGAATCAGTTCATATCGCGATAAGCTTGAAATGGGAATTCTGGCGTTGGAGGGTTCTGTTGTAAACGGTAACAAAGAATATCGCCTTCCCAATGTTACTAATATTTCTTTTAAATATCTGAATGGAAATAGCTTGCTGATTGGTCTTAATAAAGATATCGCGGTTTCTTCAGGTTCTGCTTGTACTTCGGCTTTGCCGGAGGCTAGCCATGTTCTAAAAGCGATGGGATTGGAAGATCACTTAGCACACAGTGCAATAAGGTTTGCTATTGGCAGGTTCACAACCGAAGAAGAAATTGAACACGCCATTGAACATGTACGCAAAACAGTTAAGCATCTTCGTGAAACGATGATTGTTTAAATGAGAATGTTTTTGATTTTTGAACCATTTACAAATTTTAAATGTTTAATAGTTATGATTTACGTTAGCGATAAAGCAAAAGAAAAAGTGAAACACTTGATGGAGGATGGCTCAATAGCAAAAGATAATTTTTTGCGTGTGTCTGTAGTTGGTGGAGGATGTTCGGGGTTAAGCTATAAGCTTGATTTTGACAATCAATCAAAACCAATGGATCAGGTTTTTGAAGATAACGGAGTGAAGGTAGTAACGGATCTAAAAAGCTTTTTATACCTCGTGAACACGACCCTCGATTTTTCTGATGGACTGAACGGAAAAGGGTTTTATTTTAATAACCCCAATGCAACACGCACTTGCGGCTGTGGCGAAAGTTTTTCTGTTTAATCTATTTTTTCAACAATATAATATTAAGCTCTCTTGTAAAAGGGAGCTTTTTTATTTGGTCGGTCAAAAATCAGGTAGGTCTTTTTAAAATCAGGTAGGTATAAAATTAAAAAACCCCGCTATTGCGGGATTTTCATGCAGTTGGTTTCGGTAAAATATTTTTTGAACCTTAACCGGTATAATTCTTCAAAAGGGAAGGCAATCGGTGTTTGGAGGGCGAATATAGGTGAAAACGGTTTGTTAAAAAAAATATTTCTTTTAATTTATTTTGTTGCGATTCGATCAATTTTTATCTCTGTTCTCTTCCTCTTTTGCGGTTTCGTTAATATTCAAATAATTAGCCTTGAAAAGAAACTAAAAACTGATTTTGATTAAGAATATTAACTGAAACATTATATCTCTTACTTTCGTGGTCATGTGGGCAATTTGCAAAAAAGAACTCAGGCAATTTTTTAGCAGTTTAACCGGATACATAGCAATCATTGTTTTTTTGCTGTTGAACGGGCTGTTGCTGTTCGTTTTTCCCGGCACAAACATTTTTGATTTTGGCTATTCCACATTAGCCAATTTTTTTGAACTTGCTCCATGGATATTGCTATTGCTCATCCCGGCAATCACCATGCGCAGTTTTTCTGATGAGTTTCGCACAGGCACTTTTGAAATTCTGCAAACAAAACCGCTCACCAAATGGGATGTGGTTGCCGGCAAATATCTCGCAAGTCTTTTTGTTGTTTTAATTGCTTTGCTTCCAACCATTGTTTACTTATTTTCTGTTCAGGCACTATCATCGCAAAATGGTGTTGATGTAGGCGCATCTATTGGTTCTTATATCGGCTTATTTTTTCTGGCTGCCGTTTTTGTTGCGATTGGGATTTGTTGCAGCAGTTTCACAAACAATGCGGTGGTCGCTTTTATCGCATCAGCTTTTTTTTGTTTTTTGATTTATAGTGGCTTCAATGCCATCGGCAATGTTCCATCTTTTGCCGCTGGCGCAGATTATTATATTGAAATGCTTGGCATAGATTTTCATTATCGCAGTATCAGCCGTGGTGTGATTGACACAAGAGATCTGATTTATTTTCTAAGCATCATTTTTTTCTTTTTAATATTCACTAACCGAAATCTTGCAAAGCGCTAACGCTGCAATCAGCCATGAATAAAATTATCTCTTCTAAATTTTGGTGGCTTTATTTGCTGGTTATTATCATTGTGATCAATTGGCTTGCTTCTCAATTTCATTATCGGCTCGATCTCACAAAAGAAAAAAGATACACACTTAGCGAGCCGACTAAAAAATTATTAAAAAACCTGGATGATAATATCAACATTGATATTTACCTGAAAGGTGATTTGAAAGCGGGTATCAAAAAACTCACAAAAAGTACAGAGGAATTATTGAATGAATTTAAAGAATATGGAAATGGCAAAGTGCATTTTCGTTTTTTTGATCCGTTGACAGATTTAGACGATTCTGCAAAAAAAGATTTGATCGATTCGTTAAATAGAATGGGCATTCAGCCGATGACACAAGTGGCTCAAACAAAAAAAGGAGAAGAACAAAGCGAGCGATTTGTACTGCCCGCTGCAATGGTAAAATATAAAGACAGAACATTTCCCATCAATTTATTAAAAGGCGTTAGCGGTGCTGATGAAAATGCTTTGTACAATAATGCCGAAGCTTTGCTCGAATATAAATTTGCCAATGCCATTGATAAGATTACGGAAAAGCATGTGCCAGCAATTGGCTATGTGATGGGCAATGGCGAGCCGCTTGATTTTAGTGTATATAATTTGATTGAAGGGTTTAAGAAAAATTATAATCTAGGCATTATAAAACTGGATAGCGTTTATACCATTCCTTCTGTTTTCAATGCGATTATTATCGTTAAGCCGACGAACAAATTTTCTGATGCTGAAAAATTGAAACTTGATCAATATGTAATGCATGGCGGCAATATCATTTTCATGATTGATAACCTTCATGCAGAAATGGATAGCTTAAAAGTGGATAGAGAAACCGTTGTTTATGACCGTGGTTTAAACCTTGAAGATTTGCTTTTCAAATTTGGTGCCCGCATTAATCAGGATTTGCTGGAAGACAGACAATGCGCAGAGATTAATTTCGTAGTAGGAATGACAGGCGATAAACCTCAGTTTCAATTGTTGCACTGGCCGTATTTCCCTTTGCTTAGCGGAAGCCTAACACATCCAATCTCAAAAAACCTGGATCCTGTTTATGCAAAATTCACGAATTCAATTGATACTGTTAAAGCAAATGGCATTAGAAAAACGGTGCTGTTGCAAACTTCTGAGAACAGCCGAAGTACAGGCACCCCAGCAATTCTCAGTTTTGAAAGCGTGAAGACGATTGATGACCCGAAAGTTTTTAATCAGCCAAATATTCCCGCCGCAGTTTTGCTGGAAGGGAAATTCAATTCGTTATATGCCAACCGCATTTCTTCCGCAATGGTTGATACGCTCGCGAATATTTATAAAGATCCTTTTTTGCCTTCGGCTGAAAAGGAAGCAAAGATCATTGTTTGCAGTGGGGCAGAAATAGTAATGAACGAAGTGAGCCAGCGCGGACCAACGCCAATGGGTTATAACAAAGACATCAATTATACTTTTGCCAATCAGGAGTTTTTGCAGAATTGTCTGGATTATCTCACCAGCACATCAGGCATTTTAGAAACACGATCAAAAGATTTCACGCTTCGCCTGCTCGATCCCAAAAAAGTAGAAGACAATCGTACGTTTTGGCAATTCGTTAATATAGTGTTGCCATTATTATTAGTGATTATTGCAGGTTTCGTTTTTCAATTTGTAAGGAAGAGGAAATATGGTAGTTAGTACAAACTCTGAAGACTAAAAATCAAGCAGTAAACATATTCGTGATGACCTTCTTTCTTACTTTCGGGCCTCCGACTTTCGGTCTCTTTTATCTTATCTTTACCTCATGGACTCATCACTCTTAACCTATCTTATTTTCGGGGCTGTTCTCATCATCGCATTGGTTTTTGATCTTGGTCTTCTCAGCAAAAAGGGAGAAACTATCACTATTCGAAAAGCATTGGTGCAAACCATTTTCTGGGTTTGCTTGGCTTTGGCTTTCTTCGGTTTTTTATGGTATGAAAAAGGCAGCACCACCGCAGTTCAATACATCAGCGCTTATCTCATGGAATGGAGCTTAAGCATTGATAATATTTTTGTTTTCATATTGATTTTTTCATTTTTTGCAATGAAGGAGGAATATTATGGTCGTGTGCTTTTGATTGGCATCATGATAGCAATAGTGTTGCGTATTATTTTTATTACTGTAGGAGTGGCACTCGTAGCGAAGTTCAATTGGCTACTGTATATCTTCGGCGCTATTTTAATTTATACCGGCATCAGCATGTTCGTTGCAAAGCACGATAAAGAAGTGAACCTCGAAGAAAATAAAACATACAAATTTCTCAAACGTTTCTTTCCGCTCACCACAAGCAATGGCAATGGCAAGTTCACGATTATGGAGAATGGAAAAAAAATGTACACGAGTATTTTCGCTGTTGTCATTTTGTTGGCAACAACTGATTTGATATTTGCCATCGATTCAATACCTGCGGTATTCGGCATCACGCAGGATCGTCTCGTGATTTACACGTCAAATATTTTTGCGGTGCTCGGGCTGCGCTCATTATTTTTTCTATTGCGCGGTGCAGTCAACAAATTCAGATACCTTCCACAAGGCATCGCAATCGTGCTCGTTTTTATCGGCGTAAAAATGCTGATTGAAATATTTCATATTGTGTTGCCAGTATATGTTTCACTGATTGCAATTATTATTTGCATCAGCGGTGCTATGTTGTATTCTGTGATGAATGAAAAAAAGATCAGCCATTAAATTTCAATATTGATGGGAGCAGTTTTTAATTTCTATTTTTTCTTTTTGAACCAAACCATATTGCTATTATTAAGCAGCCGTTGCCCGTCCGTAACGGCACGGGCGGGCGTCGTACTCTTGTGCCGAAGGAATTATATTGAGGATTGTGTGAACAGCACAATAAAATGCAACCTGAAAGCTAATCGAGAAGCTCCTTATCACTTATCACTTGCCACTCACCGCCTTTGAAATACTTCATTAATCATATTTCCCAAATCATCGATGGCTCATTTTTGCAGCTTGCAAAAAATGATGAGATAGAACATTTGCTGACAGATAGCCGCCGTTTGATTTTTCCCTCAACCACATTATTCTTTTCACTTAAAGGACAAAGAAAAAGTGGTCATCATTTTATAGATGAATTATATCAGCGTGGTGTAAGAAATTTTGTTGTGTTCAATGAATTGGATGTTTCAAATTACAAAGAAGCGAATATTATTCTTGTAAAAGATAGTTTGAAAGCGCTACAGCAATTGGCGACATTTCATCGCAATCAATTTGGTATTCCTGTTATCGGCATTACGGGCAGCAATGGAAAAACAATTGTAAAAGAATGGCTGAACCAATTACTTGAAGATGATTTTAATATTGTTCGCAGCCCGAGAAGTTACAATTCGCAAATTGGCGTGCCATTAAGTGTTTGGCAAATGAATTCATCGCATGAACTTGGCATTTTTGAAGCAGGCATTTCTCAGCCAAATGAAATGCAAAAACTGCAGAGTATTATTAACCCAACAATAGGAATTCTTACCAATATCGGCGAAGCACATAATGAAGGATTTGAAAATATTCAAGAAAAAATAAAAGAAAAAATTTCTCTTTTTGAAAAAACTTCCATCATCATTTATAATAATGATGATGCAAATATTTCAAAAGCAATCAAACTTTTAGCATCTGCTACATCCAGAAGTTTTTTCAGTTGGGGGAAAAATGAATCTGCAAAACTGCGCATCAACAGCATTAATAAAAATCATAACAATGCAACGGTAAATATTTTTTACGATGACAAAGATTTTTCATTAATAATCCCTTTTGCCGATGATGCTTCAATCGAAAATGTGATAACATGTATTTGCGTTTTGCTGCATCTAAATATTTCTATCGATAAAATAAATGCAAGATTGCAGCGCTTGTCGCACATCGCTATGCGACTTGAACTGAAAAGCGGCATCAACAATTGTTCTGTTATCAACGATAGTTATAGCGCAGACATCAGCTCATTAAAAATTGCGCTTGATTTTATGTTGCAACAACAGCAGCATAATAAAAGAACAGTTATCCTTTCGGATATTTTGGAAAGTGGAAAGAAAGAAAAGGATTTGTATGAAGAAATTGCATTTTTGCTGAAACAGAAAAAAGTTGATAGGCTGATAGGTATCGGCGAAAAAATAGTTTTAAATAAAGAAGCATTTGAGCAATTGGGTGAAACCGATTTTTATGCTGATGTTGATAATTTCAAAAAAAATTTTCATCACCTACATTTTCGCGATGAAGCAATTTTACTGAAAGGCGCACGCAAATTTGAATTTGAAACCATTGATAGTTTGTTGGCGGAACAAGTACATCAAACCGTAATGGAAATTAATTTGAATGCAATGGCTTCAAACCTTAATCAATATCAGCAATTGTTACAGCCAACTACAAAGCTGATGGCAATGGTGAAAGCATTTTCTTATGGAGGCGGTAGTTTTGAAATTGCCAATGTTCTTCAATTCCACAAGGTAGATTATCTCGCTGTTGCGTATGCTGACGAAGGAATCGAATTGAGGAAGTCTGGCATTAATCTCCCCATCATGGTAATGAATGCTGAAATAAGTTCTTTCGATGCATTGATTCAATATCATCTGGAACCTGTTATTTATTCATTTCATTTATTGCAACAATTCGATGGCTTTTTAAAGAAAGAAGCCGTGCAAAATTTTCCTGTTCATGTTGAGCTTGAAACAGGAATGAACAGATTGGGCTTTTCAGTAAAAGAATTAAAAAAACTTATCGAAGGATTAATAAAATCTTCTTTCAAAATACAAAGTGTTTTCAGTCACCTTGCTGCCAGCGAAGAAGCGCAGCAAGATGAATTTACCAAACAACAAGCTGAAATATTTTTGAATGCTGCCAATGA
>CAIYPC010000225.1 GCA_903927975.1 uncultured Bacteroidota bacterium
GAATTACGTCTGCCAGATATTAGCTGATAGCACTACAAGTCGCGATTACTCTTCCGTCAGCCAGCATAGCTGCGAACCGAATCAAGAAGATTGAATAAGAGAAAAAATACTTTATGAATTTCATGCTGTCAAAATTGCTTGCCGTCAACTCAAAAATATGCGCATGTTTTAACTCGCACAAAAAAAAATATCAGCACGAAATGACGGCGAGTCTCGCGGCTGCCCTCTGAGAATGCTAGAACCAATGGCGGAGACACGCCTGAGAACTAAAAAATTGTGTTGTAGTCCTTGCTTTATTTAACCCGCTTAAAGTTAATTTCAGCGTTTTTTACGTAGCTCCCATTTTCTTCATTATAATATTCTATTGTGTAATTGTCTTTGTCATGGATGATAAAAAGCTCACGAAGTTTGTCCTTCATTCCCGGAACAATTTCCTGTTCCGAATTAAAAGTGATGGTCTTTGTTGTGGAGTCGTAAGTGCCTTCCCAAAAAGCTATGTCGCTTCCAATGTGATTGGTGATATATGCCTGTACAAATTTCTTTTTCACATTGTCGTACCCTTCAATGCTAATGCCTTTGCCAATAACTTCTTTGGTCTTTCCAGCCTTTATGGGTATTGATACTTTATGTAAACTATCGCCCATAGTCATATCTACAATAAAATATCGTCCCTCAGCAAACGATTTTCTTGTGTGAGACCCAAAAAGTTCAAATTTTACTTTGCTTGAATCTGGGTCTAAAGGAAAACGTCTGCCTTTAAAAGTCCATGTGCCTGCAAGGTCAGCAAGAATCTGATGATATTCGCCAGGTCTTGAATAATCAAACATTTGTAAACCTATATTATCTCCATTTGATGTTGAATTGGATTTAGATGTGTCTTTACCATTTTGTGCAAATAGGGAAGTCGAAAAAAAAATAGCCATCAAAACTGATAAAAAGGTCAATACAATATTAGTTTCCTTTATTTTTTTCATTGTCATCATTTTTAAAAGTGTGATGGAAGTTTGAAGTGTCATGCCGCATGACGCACAACGAGCAGCGCTTTGTGCAGGTGGGGAATTCGTATTCCGTCTGCAGGAACCGCTGCTTGGTTTATTCTGTTGTTGAAGTTATGAACTAAGGTTGAATGTTATTTGTTCAGCCGAACTGAAGTTGAATAGCGAATAAAAAGATGATGATTTATTCGTATGCTTAGCTTGCACAAAACCCAATGTTAGTGCGCAGGCATATTTTTCAAAGCAAAGTTTGCAACAAATTTTTGTGGTTCGTCTGGTGTCAAAATGATTTTCTTATTGTTGATTGTCCGCACTAAAACAACTTTGTCTTTTCGTGTTGCGTACCAAGTCATACTTCCAATTTTTGAATTTGAAAATTTCCCATAGTACCCAAATAGTCCACCAACACCAAATGTCCGAATAGACCAACCTATAAATTCTTTGTCTAATAGTTCAACACTTTTAATTTGGCTTCTATCAATTTTTACGTCAAAAAAAAGTCTGTGAATGATAAGCTTATTATCTGAAACATTGTAGTTAATTGGTCTGAAAGCAAATGCAATAAAATAAATTAATAGCAATGCGACAGTCGTATAAATTGGATTTGCTTGTCCTGCATTTTTAATTATTGAATACTGTCCAACAATGATAGCCGCAAATAATATTGTAATGCCAATTGTAATTGTCTTCGCTAAATTGTCCAGTGACGTTTTGTATGTCATCCTTGAATTTTTTAGTGTGTTTGAGATGCTTGCACACAACGAGCGATGCTTTATGCAAGTTGGAAAATTAGTATTCCTTCCGCAGGAACCGCCGCTCGGTCTTATTCTGTTGTTGAAGTTAAGAACTAAAGTTGTGATTTATTCGTCTGCCCCATTGCACAAAGCCCAATGTTGACCGCTACTTTAGTCTGCCCACCAAAAAACTTTGTCAATATTTATTGGTTTGCTATTGTTGTCAGATTGAATAATTACCTCAAAATCATTTTTCTCGATTTGGTCATAGTCATAATTCTCAGGGTCAAACATTTGTCTGATTGAAAAAATATATTTTCCGTTGTCAAGTTTAATACAAAGTTGAGAATTATGGTTGGCAGGAATTGTCTCTTCGTCAAATTGAGCAGCCATTGTCAAGTCTTCATAATTTGTCAAGAATAGTTGACCATTTGTTACGTCAATAGATTTACCAAATTCTCTAAATGCTTTTTGGTTGGATGGTTTGTTAGAAAAAAATATAGTCCAAGTATTTTGTAAGCCAGTTGCCCAAATGATAAAAGCCTGCTTATTCATTTGGGCAACAAAATGATTTAGCAATTGAGGGAAATTCCAATTTTCGTCAACAAAGGAAAAATATTTGTCAGCATTGGCAATTGCAATAAAACCTGAGTCGTCTGTTATATTGAGTTTTGTCAGCATTAAAAATATTCAGTTGTTGTATAGAAATTCTGGTCAGTCAAAGTAGCAGCCAACGAACAGGGCTTTATGCAGGTTGGAAATTTTAATTCCCTCTGCCTGAAACCGCTGCTGATTGAAAATACAAAGTTGAAGTTAAAAACAAAAGTTCAGCGATGTTTGTCAAACAAAAAGATGAGGATTTATTTGTATGCGAGCATAGCAGCAAACCTGATGTTGTGTGTAGTACTTTCATGTCAGCCGAAAGAATACTCCTTTGTCAGGTCAAGTCGATAGTGTCCAAAAATAGTAGCATTGTAAAGTTCTACAACAATAACTATAAAAATATTTTCGTCACTTGTCGACAATAAGATGTGGTCAAATGAAGTAGCATTATTTCTGTATACTTTCTCAACCAGATTATTTTTAAAAACATATTCGCTAACAATGTTTTCATAGACCAAATCTTTTACGTAAGCCCAAATGTCCACAATTGGTTCAGCCGTCTGCGTAACATCCGTCATTTTGGAATCAATGGTTTCTTTATATTCCTTTTCTGAAAGTGTCTTTGTCAA
>CAIYPC010000226.1 GCA_903927975.1 uncultured Bacteroidota bacterium
GAGCAGGGCAAATGAGTACGCAAAGAATCTTTGTGAAGAATTAAAAGGCGACACGGTAGCATTAAACAATCTAATCGCATACACACAAAAGCTTACAGAAAGGCTTGACACATTAAGTACACTCGCTAACAAAAAACTTCCAGGAACAAGCAACGGGATGCTTTACTATTACTCGAATTTTGCTGCGAACGTTAAACAATTTTCATCAATCAGTTCTGCTATAGAAGAATTGAAAAGCTCAGGTAATCTCAGGATTATAAAAACAAATGTTGCACAAAAAGTCAACGACTACGATAAGCAAATCAAATCGCTTGCGAACGAATACATGCTTTCTAGAACAGAATATGAAACCTTGAACCAATTGCGCCTAAAGATTTTTGATTATTTATTTTCATTTAAGATTTATTCTTTTCCCGGCACACATATTTCGCCCGACTCTGTATTCAAACTGAACCCGCCTTTGCTAAATGACGACCCTAAGCTGATGAAAGAGTTTGCCAATTGGGCAAAATTTGCGAGCGCTAATTATACCGGCGAAATCAAGATGTGGCTTGAGCCACTGAATAAAACTGCAACGGAATTAATTGCTTTGCTGCAAAAAGAATATGATTTAAAAAAGGAGTGAGGAGGTGAATGGTCAATGGTGAATTAAGAGAGACCGAAAGTTGGGAAGTCCGAATGTCCGAAGGAAATTCAGAATATAAAATATCTAACATCGTACATCAATCATCTAACATCGAAAAATGGAAGTACATCATCACCCAAACGTAGAAAAGAAAAATTTCAAAGAATATTTTTTAGAGTTCTTAATGATATTCCTTGCTGTGACAATGGGTTTTTTTGCAGAGAGTTTGCGAGAGAAGATCAGTGATAATGAAAAGAGAGCGCAATACATTGAGTCGTTAACGGAAGACCTGGAAACTGATACGGCAAGAATAAATTTTTTATTGAAATATGATGTGGAAAAACTAGTCGCATTAGAATCTATGTATAATTGTTATGATACAGTAACAAAAAATCTGAAGGCGACTGCTTGCATGGGTGCGTTGATTAAAAATTCAAAAGTGAACAAGGCATTCCAGCTAAATGACAGAACTATAACACAGCTTACAAATGCTGGTGGTTTCAGGCTTTTAACAAAGCAGGATGGAGATAGCATTCTTGTTTACCAGAATTTGTACAAACAATATCATGATTTTGAATCGACCATATTTCAGGAAGCACAGAATAATGTAAGAAATACTTTAAATGAACTTGCAGATTTTAAAGTTGTCTCAAACATTCAAAAAGTAACCACACTAAGCGGTATCGATTCAAGCAGTATTGTGTTGAAAGGGCCTTTATTATTTTCTGGTGATAGGATTTTACTAAACAAATGGTTCAATCAATTGCAGTTGTACGTAAGAGTTACTAACGCGCAACATAACATAATAAATCAGCTCAAAGACAAAGCAATCGTTCTTATTTCATTTTATAAAAATGAACATCATCTTAATTAAAAGGAATTTATAACTGAACCATTGTCTCCATTAAAAAATATAGGTAATAAAATTTAAAAGTGATTTAGAGATAAAAAACAAAAATCATAATGAAAAAAATAATCTCATTTTCTTTTTTTGCATGCTTGCTGCTTGCATCAATTGTTGCATTAGGTCAAACAACAATCAAAGTAAATCAACAGCGAATCGAAGAACGAATTTTTTCATTGGCAAAATTTGGAAAAGATTCCCTCGGCAGAGGCTATAGGGTTGCTTATACAAAAGGCGATATCGAAGGGAGAGCGTGGTTTATTGGTCTGATGAAAAAAGCAGGGCTTGAAGTTTCTATTGATTATGCAGGTAATATCATTGGCAAACGAAAAGGAAAAGATCCTTCGCTCAAGCCAATTGCTTTCGGTTCGCATCTTGATATGGTGCCCGATGGTGGAAATTATGATGGAGCTGTTGGTTCTATTTCTGCTTTGGAAATGATTGAGGTGCTGAACGAAAATAAAATCATCACGCAACATCCGCTTGAAGTAATTATTTTTTCTAATGAAGAAGGTGGAACGATTGGAAGTATGGCGATGGCAGGAATGTTAACTGCAGAAGGGTTGAAGCAAAAAAGCCAAAGCGGTGTAACGATGGCTGAAGGAATCAAAGCAATTGGAGGCAATCCTGATAGTGCCATGTATAGTGCTCGAAAAAAAGGTGACATCAAAGCGCTTTTGGAATTGCACATTGAACAAGGTGGAATTTTGGAAAAAGGAAATATTCAGATTGGTGTGGTGGAAGGAATTGTAGGAATCAATCATTGGGAAGTTACTGTGAATGGCTTTGCTAATCATGCTGGCACAACGCCGATGAATATGCGCCATGATGCATTGCTTGCAGCAGCAAAATTTATTATTGCAGTAAACGAAGTCATTAACAGCGTGGATGGAAGACAGGTTGGAACTGTTGGAAAAATTGCAGCGCAGCCTGGTGCGTACAATGTTATTCCTGGTAAAGTTGTAATGGGTTTGGAGGTAAGGGATCTCTCTGATGAAAAAGTCTGGCAATTATTTCATGATATAGAAAAAAGAGCTGCAGATATTGCCGCATCATCAGGCACCAGCATTTCTTTTGTTCATCAGCCTAATGGAACAAAGGCTGCATTAACTGATAAAACTTTGCAAGGGAAAATTGCAGCCTCCGCAAAATCATTGGGCTTCACTTACAAAACAATGCAAAGCGGTGCAGGTCATGATGCGCAGGAGATATCGCACATTGCGCCGGTAGCAATGATTTTTGTTCCGAGCATTGGTGGGATCAGTCATTCGCCCAAAGAATTTTCAAAACCAGAAGATATTGCAAACGGCGCAAATGTTTTGCTGAATACGATATTGACAATTGATAAAGAATAAAATTTAATAAGAATAATGACAGCAATATCTGTGTGGAAATAAAAAAAATAACTGCATCATGAAATTAATTTTTTCATTACTGCTTGTGTTTTGTTCAGCATATTTATCTGCTCAGAGTGTTCAGCAATATGTTAATGCTGATTCTGCGCGGCAAATAATTCTTCATGCAAAAACTCCTGAAGAAAAGTTTTCCGGTTATTATAGTTTGGACAGGCATTATTACACAACCGGGCAATACGACAGCTCAAGGCATGCGCAATTGGAATTGTACAATATTGCCGAAGAGTTATTGAGCGATTCTCTTTTGGCGACAACATACAACGCAATTGGAAATATGCTTGTGCATAAATCAGATTACAACTTTGCGTTGACTTCTTATTTTAAAGCATTGGAATATGCCAAAGATAATTTTCGCAGATCAAGAACTTATGCTGCTGTCGGTTACTTATATACGCTGATAGGAAACGATAATTTGGGTCTTAGCTATATAAAAAAAGCAGATTCCCTTGCTAACACACAATACCTCAAAAATGTTGTTATCGGTATATTTTATGGTGCTGCCTATAATGCGCAGCAAAAGCCTGATAGTGCTTTGTTATGCCTCCAGAAGGCAGAGGCAGGTTCGGGCAACGCACCTGATCCTACAATGAATGCAATTTTGCTGGTTCAATTTTCTGTTAGCTATGAATTGAAACAGGATGAAGATTTGGCAGATGTGTATTATAAAAAAACGCTGGCGTATTGCAAAAAAGAAAAATTGATTTCTTCCTATATCAGAGATGCAAACCGTTATTGCGCCTACTTATTAAAACGTGGAGATTATCAGGAAGCGAAAATATTGGCTTTGGAAATTTTGTCGCTTGCCCGCAACACAATAAGCAATGATGGCATTAGCAATGTTGCTGAAAGCTTGAAGAAAATATACAATCACGATAATAAAAAAGACAGCGCATTTTATTATGCTGAAATGCAGATTTCCTATAAAGATTCAGTGAGCAATGAAAAAAGGATTTCTGAAATGCAGAACATCACATTTACGCAGCAGTTGAAAGATATTGATGAAGATGCAAAGATCAAAGAAGCAGCAGAACAGCGGAAGCTTAATATCGAGTATGCATTGATTGCGCTCGGCATCATTGGTTTGGTTATTCTTTACCTTTTGCTGAGCCGCAGTTTTATAACAAATGAAAAAGCAATTGAATTTTTTGGAGTGGTTGCATTGCTGATTGTATTTGAATTCCTCAATTTATTACTGCATCCTTTTTTGGAAAGAATCACCAATCATTCGCCCTGGTTAATGTTGCTGGCATTGGTTTGTATCGCCGCTTTGCTTGTGCCACTTCATCATCGTCTAGAAAATTTTGCTACAAAAAAATTAGTGGAGAAGAATAAACAGATAAGATTAGCTGCCGCGAAGAAGACGATTGAGAAATTAGAAAGAGGAAAAAACTAAAACTGATTAAACATGAAGAAATTAATTTTTTTTCTTCCAATATTTTATTGGTCAATTACTTTTTCTCAAAATTCAAATTTTAGGATCGATAGTTTATCCAAGTTGGTAAAACAATCGCAAGATCCGGTCGCGCATGTGAATGCCCTGGAACAGTTAGGCAATGAATATGCATTTTCAGGTCGTATTGATAGCTTACGCATTATTAATACCCAAATGCTTAAGATAGCCTCTGATGTTCATAATGATTCTTTGCTCGCTCGGACTTACTTCCAACTTGGCTTGTATTGTTATTTTACCAGCGATTATAAACAACAACTTGACTTTGATTTTAAGGGTTTAAACTTTGCTGAAAAATCAAAAAGTGGAAATTGCATTTGGTTCGGATATAAAGAAGTTGGAGCTTTCTATAAAGAATTGAAAAATTATCCAGATGCATTGAAATACTTAAAAAAAGCGAAATCTTTTTTAGAAGATGCAACAGTTGCGGATGCTACGGCTCCTAACAGAACTTATACGCATTTGGCAGAAACTTTTTTAGGATTGGGAGAATCGGATTCTGCTTTGCACTATATACAATTAACAAACGAAGTGACTTCTAAAACACAGGACCCTTACGGCTTTGCGCGTATGTTATATATTTTTGCCCGGATATATAAAACAAAAGGCGATGCCGATATTGCAGAAAGTTATTATAAAAAATGCATTGCTTTTAGCAACTCGGAAAATATTGTGCAGCCCTATATAACTGGTACTACGGGCTACGGACAATATTTGTTCAATGCGAAACAGTTCGCCTTATCTAAACAATATGGATTAAGCGCTTTAAAAAAATCTGAGCAAAGTAAAAATAAATCAGGCGTAATCAATGCTGCGGTCTTATTACGTGAAGCTTATTATGCAATCGGGCAAAAGGATAGCTCTTATTATTTTTCGAAAATGAAAGATTTATATAGCGACAGTGTTTTTAATGAGCAGCAGACTAATCAAATTCAAAATATTTCCATTGTGGAACAAATAAAAGAAAGGGAAAAAGAGGCTGCCTTTGAAGAACTGCAGCATCAAAGGCGACAAAATATTCAATTCATTTTGATTGCATTTTGCATCATCATCTTTATTATTCTCTTTTTATTATTTAGCCGCAGTATTGTTGCCAATGAAAAACTCATTTCGTTTTTCGCCATTCTTGGATTGCTGATCATTTTTGAATTCATCAACTTATTAATACACCCGTGGCTTGCACATTTCACAAATGAATCACCAGTATTAATGTTGCTCGCGTTGGTATTGATAGCAGCATTATTGATTCCATTGCATCATCGTTTGGAACATTGGATAAAAGAAAAAATGGTGGAGAAAAATAAAGCAATACGATTGGCTGCTGCGAAAAAGACGATTGAAAAATTTGGAGACAATCAAGCTAAATAATCAAAATGAAAAAGACATTTATCGCTACTTTACTTTTTGTCATTGCATTCAACAGTAGTGCACAAAATAAATATGTTGATAGCTTAAAAACTGTTTTAGCCAATACCGCTAAACCTTTTGATCAATTTGCCTTAGAAAATAAAATTGCTGATTATCTTTTTATCACTGGTCATGGTAATGTTGATTCTTCTTTATGTTTGGAAATGCTGAAGATTGCAACACAATTGGACAATGATTCTTTATTGGCAATTGGATATAATATTGTAGGCAACTACTTCTTTTTTTATAATGGTGATTACAGTAAAGCTTTGGAATATTTTTTTAAGGCGCTGCCTTTTGCAGAAAAAGCAAAAGACAAAAGAAGAATCAGTTCTGTGTATATAGATATTGCACAGGTTTATTTGAAGCTGAGCAACCTTGATGAGCAGATAAAGTATCTTACAAAAGCATCAGAAAATTTGCCCGCGCAATCTTCGCCGATGTATTTTTATTTACTTGTTCAAATTCAATATCAGCTTTCCTATCATTTTTTTCTGTTGCAGAAGTTAGATTCCGCCTTGCATTATGCACAGGCATTAAAAGAGTCAAATCTCTATTTAAAAAGCCCTGTTTATGAGTGCGCGGCATACGGAATGATGGGCAGCATTTATTCAAAGATGGGAGATAGTGTGTTTGCCGATACTTATTGGAAGAGAGCGGTTTTAATAGTAGATTCTGTAGATTATACGTATGCGAAATTTGAGATAAAAAAATATTATATTGATTTTCTGTTGCACATGAACAGAAATGCAGAAGCGGAAAAGCAGGCAAGGCAGCTTATGGAATTAGCTATAAAAGAAAGTAATTTCGATGTGCAAAGAATTGCCTCAGGAATGCTTAGAAATGTATTTGATTTATACCACAAAACAGATAGCGCCTATTATTATTCACGGTTGGAATCTGCCATGAAAGATTCTGTTTTTGGCCAAAGTAATCTGAACAAAATCCAATCGTTGGCATTCAGCGAAAAGCTCCGGCTCATTGATGAACAAGAAAAGTTGGCAATTGCAGAAGAGCAGCGCAAAGAAAATATTCAATATGCATTGATAGCATTCGGCATAGTAATACTTGTCATTCTTTATTTATTGCTCAGCAGAAGTTTTATCACGAATGAAAAAGCGATTGAATTTTTTGGTGTGGTTGCATTGCTGATTGTATTCGAGTTCCTGAATTTATTATTGCATCCTTTTTTGGAAAGAATTACAAATCATTTGCCTGTATTAATGCTGCTCACATTGGTTTGCATTGCGGCATTGCTTGTTCCGCTTCACCATCGTTTAGAAAATTGGGCTACAAAAAAATTAGTTGAAAAGAATAAACAGATAAGATTGGCAAGTGCTAAGAAGACAATTGAGAAACTGGAAAAACACAATACTGATTGAGCATGAAAAAAATAATGTTAGCCCTTTTTATTTTAGTAAACATGCAAGCTGCTGCGCAAGACAGATATGTGGATAGTGTGAAAGAAGTTTTATCGCATACGACGAAACCAATTGAACGCTTTAGCCTGCTAAATAAAATAGTTGACTATAACGATGCCAAACAGGGAAATTTTCAGGACCCATCTATAGGTATTCAAATGCATCGCATCGCAGAGCAATTAAACAACGACTCGCTGCTTGCTATCAGTACAAATGTAGTTGGCAATTATTTCAGAGGCAAAAGCGATATTCCAACTGCGCTGGATTATTTTTTTAAAGCCATTCCATTAGCAGAAAAAGTAAAAGACAAGCGACGCATAAGTTCTCTTTATTTCGACATTGCGGAAGCCTATCGTAGCCTGCAGAATTTTGATGAATGCTACAAATACGCAAAAATCGGAGAAGAAAATTTGCCTGATAAAGACTCGCCAATGTATGATTTTATGACATCGCAGTTTCACCGTACAATGGGAAATTATTATCTTATAAAAAAGATGCCGGATTCTACTTTGAAGCATGTTCATGAGCTCGAAGAAGAAAATGCAAGAATGAAAAAGCCAACTTATACGATATCTTGTCTTCTTCAGACTGGTGAAGCATATTCGCAACTCGGGCAAAATGATCTCGCAGAAGTATATTTCAAAAAAGCGCATGCTATTTCTGATTCACTAGCTACACCAGTGGTAATCCTTATTTTTAATTATGCTTATTTGCCTTATGCGTTTGCAACTGATCAAATAGAAAAAGTAAAACAGCAGTCATTTAAGTTAATGAACACAGGCAACAAAATCAATAATAATATATCGAAATTATTTGCTGCTGGTTTTCTGAGCAAGGCATATACCAAACTGCATAAGACCGACAGCGCTTTTTTTTATTTAAGTATGGAATCGTCATTAAAGGACTCTGTTTTCAATCAAACAAATATTAATAAAATTCAGTCGCTGGCTTTTAATGAACAGATAAGAAAGATAGATGAAGAAGCAAAGCAAGCTGCTGCAGAAGAGCAGAGAAAACAAGACATTCAGTTTACATTGATTGCTTTCGGTATCATTATCCTTATCACACTTTTTTTATTATTAAGCAGAACGGTGATTGTAAATGAAAAGCTCATTTCTTTCTTTGCCATTCTTGGATTGCTTATCATTTTTGAATTTATCAACTTATTAATACATCCGTGGCTTGCACGTTTTACGCATGAATCACCAGTATTAATGTTGCTTGCACTGGTATTGATTGCAGCATTATTAATTCCAATGCACCATCGTTTGGAACATTGGATAAGAGAAAAAATGATAGAGAAAAATAAAGCGATAAGATTGGCTGCGGCAAAAAAGACGATTGAGAAACTGGAAGGGAAAAAAGAATAAATACAAACCCAAATAAAAATATTTTTCATTTATATAAACTACTACGAACATGAGAAAATTAATCCTTTTTTATTGCTGCCGTTTTCATTAGCGGCTCAAAAAGATTATTCATCCTTGCTCAAGCAATTCATGACTGGACAACATGATTATTTTAAATTCAATGGAAATATACTTGTAGCTAAGGGAGGAAATATTATTTATCAACAAGATCTTGGCTACGCTGATTTTAATTCAAAAAGATTGTTGAATGACAGTTCTGTTTTTGAACTCGCTTCTCTTTCCAAACAATTCACAGCCATGGGTATCATGATCTTGAAAGAAAAGAAGCTGTTGAGCTATGATGATAATGTAAAAAAATTCTTTCCTGATTTTCCTTATGATAATATTACGATTCGCAACCTGCTTACTCATACTTCTGGGCTTCCCGGTTATGAAGAACAGTTTGAAAAAAAATGGGATCGAAAAAAAATTGCGTTCAATAAAGATATTCTTGACATGCTGAAGCAGGAAAAAGATACATTGTTCTTTAAGCCTGGAACAAGCTGGAGATATAGTAACACAGGTTTTGCCGTGCTGGCTTTTATAATTGAAAAAGTTTCAGGAAAAAGCTATAATGATTTTATGGCGAAAAATATTTTTCATCCATTGGGTATGACGCACACTTTTATTTACAACACGCGTCGCTCCACCGGAAAAATTCCAGCCAACTATGCATTGGGCTTTGTTTATTCCGATAGTTTGAAACGCTATATTTTGCCAGACAGTCTGCAGAAGTTTGATTTCGTTTATTACCTCGATGGCATTGTTGGTGATGGTTGTGTAAATTCCACAACAGGCGATTTATATAAATGGGATCGGGCTTTGTACACAACAAAGCTCGTGAGCAAACCAACATTGGATGAAATGCTTTCGCCATTGGTGCAAATGTCTCCAAGAGATTCAACAAGTTTTTATGGATTTGGTGTTGACGTTCAACCGAAATCCCCGAGAGGAAAAGTGATTTCACATACTGGCGGCTGGCCGGGATATGCAACGCTGTTAGTGCGCCGCGTTGATATTGATGAGACGATTATTGTGCTTTCAAATAATGAAACCTCGAATGGCTTTATCAGAGCTGGTATCGAATCTATTTTAGCAGGCGAAGATTTGGTAATGCCTTATGAGCACAAAGAAATAAAAATCGATCCTGCATTGATCGATCGTTATGTTGGAAAATATTCTGCATTCCTAACATTGGTATTTATTAAAAAAGATGGCAAGCTTTACCGTCACCGTGATAAGACTGCTGATATAGAATTAAAGCCTGAATCAGAAACAAAATTTTTCTATGCCGACGGAACTGACAGACAAATAGAATTTGAAGTTGACAATACAGGTAAAGTAACAAAAGCATGGTTTATTAATAACGGACAGAAAGGTGAGTTGAAAAAAATTGAGTAGAGTAAGATTTCGAAATTCGGATTTTGAATTTCGGATTGGGGAATTCCCGAAGGTTGGAAATAAATCTAGAATAGAAGAACTGGAAATTTAAAAATAGCAAACTGGAAATTCTCCTCAGTTCAATATTCTTTTCATTTTATGCCCGATAGCAAAACGCCTTGCATAAACCAATCTGTAGCCACCGGTGTTGAAAAGATATTTATATAATGTAGGTCGCCCTTCTGTATTGATCCTCGCGCCAAGCCATGAAGCGCTCAGGTTCCATTTGGTTGCATTATAACCCGCTGCCAATCTGAAAATATAATTTGCCCAAACACCCACTTTTGATCCTTTGTCATTTCCAATTTCACGTGAATAACTATAATTAATGCCGGCATTGAATGAGCCCATCAAAAAATAATTTTCTGCAATCACTAACATGTATGCATATCCTAAACTTGGTCCACCTTCAAACAAATGCATTTTGCGAATACCGTCTTTGTAGTAGTTTGAATCGATATTGTTCGGAATAAAAGAGCTGTCTCCATTTGCGGCTATATAACATGCTTCTGCGCCTATTAAAAAAGATCCCGCTGATTTTTTCTGCCATGCATTTTGTGAAAGTGCTGCGCCATAAGAAAATTTTTTGTCGTTCAATACGCGATAGATTCCAAGCCCAACAATCTGAGTGCCCACATCAGGCCGAATATAATACCCAAGGCCGTTAGCAGTTCCAACTCCCTGTGGTGTGAGATAATAGCCACGACTAAAACTTGCTATCGCGTCAATTGTCCATTTTCTTTTATAAAGCCGTAACTGCAGATCGGTGAAACTTGTTCTTCCTTTTTTTGTATCTGATTCCAAAAAACTTAGACCGTGCGAATAGCTGAGTGAAAGTGATTTGTAAGTGAATCCCAAACCAAGACTTGCTGTAGTGTTTGCATGATAACTAACGTTCTCTATATTGCCAGGAGGAACCAATTTTAGAACAGAATATTTTCGGGAAAGATATGCGCGGAGTATTATAGTTCCTTTGTAAGATTTATAATAAGTAGTGTCATGATCGGGCTTAATACTTTGAGCCGATGATGATAAAAAAACGCATAAGCAGGTGAGCAGGAATAGGAAGGTTCTTTTCATGCTTCAATATAACAAATTATGATTATTGAAATTTAATACAGGCACTGCTTAACAAAAAAAAGCAGGTTTCTGGGTAGAAAAAATTGAACAGATTACATTAATGCGGAGTCTGTTTTATTGCCTGAATTTTCTCGATTATCAATTGCAGCTTGTCCTCAGTAACATCAGTTTTTACCAAATAATCGAAAGCGCCATTGTCTTTTGCAACAATAGGAATATGTATTTCTTCCTGACCTGAAAGGAACACCACAAAAATATCAGGATTATATTTTTTTACTTCATCAAGCACCTGTAAACCGTTCATTGGTTTCATATAGTGATCGAGTAAAATAAGATCAGGTTGAAGAACCAAATTGTCCAAACAATCTTTTCCATTGTCAAAAAGATAAACATCTTTCAGTCCGAGATTTTTTAAATGGTAGTGATAGAGCTGGAGACAAAAAGGATCATCATCGACAAGGAAAGTGCAAAATGGGTAATCATTGCTCATAATGGTTGGATTTTAGGTGCCATCTTCAAGAGGATAGGTCAAGTTGACAAACGAAATTATTATGGATTTAGTGTGGCGGTGGATAATGAAAGCCTTGTCCACATTGGGTTTCGTAGTTTTACAGAAACTGCATCGTAATATAACGGTAGAGGTTGCTAATAGCTGCAATTCATTCTGCATGAATTTTTTTGTTTGAACTATTATATTATTATATGCGTTTAGTAGAATGGGAATTCATTCAATTCTATTTTCTAATTGAATACTTAAA
>CAIYPC010000227.1 GCA_903927975.1 uncultured Bacteroidota bacterium
CAAATATTAATACGCGGCCTTCTTATATAACTTTTTCTTCTCCCAACAAATTCCTTTCTTTCATTTTAAATCCTTAATTTTTCAGGCTTTATTTTTTTGATAAATCTGTACGTTCATTTTATTTTCTAATTCTTCAATCTTTCAGCATGAACCTGAACGATATAAAAAATCTGTTGCAGCATAATCGCATCACAGAGTTTGTAAAACTAAAAAAGTTATCGCCTAAAGATATTGTTGAGTTCACCAATCGCAACGCGCAATGGGCGGTGAAACTTTTTCAGCATCTTGATCCTACTCAGGCGGCACGTGCATTTAAGTTCCTGAGAAAAAAGAAGCAGGAAATTATTATCAAATCGCTGCCAGAGCAAAAAGCAGCAGAGTTGTTGAACAATTTGCGACCCGATGATCGTACCGCATTTCTTTCATTGTTGCCTGGTAATGCAGTAAAAGAATTGCTGAAAATATTGAACCCAGAAGCGCTCAAAGAAACGCTGGCGCTATTGGGCTACCCAGAAGATTCTGTGGGAAGGTTGATGACCCCTGATTATGTCGCTATTAAAAAAACAGACACAGTTCAGCAGGTACTTGACATTATTAAACAACGGGGACGTGCAACCGAAACGTTGAATTTTTTATTTGTGGTGGATGATAACGGTGTGCTGATTGATGATATCAACATAAAAGATTTTTTTAGTGGTCGAACCAAGTACAATTGTTGAGCAGATCATGGATAATCAATATATCTGCCTTCGAGTGAACGATGCACAAAAAGAAGTGATTCGTGTATTCCGAAATAATAGCCGATTTGCATTGCCCGTTACAGACGATAAAGGTGTTTTGTTAGGGATTGTAACGCTTGATGATGTGCTTCGTTTATCAGAAAAAGAAGACACACGCGAGATTCAAAAAATCGGGGGTTCGGAAGCATTGGATGAACCTTACACAACTATTTCTTTTGGAAGCTTGATAAAAAAACGTGCAGGTTGGCTCATCATTTTATTTTTAGGAGAAATGTTGACAGCAACTGCGATGGGACATTTTGAAGGAGAGATCAGCAAAGCGGTTGTATTAGCATTATTTATTCCATTGATTATTTCAAGCGGCGGCAATTCTGGTTCACAAGCTTCTTCTATAATAATCCGTGCTATGGCATTGGGGGAAATTGGGTTTAAAGATTGGTGGCGCGTGATGCGTAGAGAAATATTATCTGGCGTTGTGCTCGGTACAATATTGGGCATTGTTGGTTTTTTGCGGATTACTATTTGGCATGAATTCAATTGGTATGACTATGGCATTCATTGGTTTCTTGTTGCTATCACCGTCTTTTTTTCATTAATAGGTGTTGTGCTTTGGGGAACCATTTCCGGTTCTATGTTACCGTTAGTCCTAAAAAAATTGGGCGCAGATCCCGCAGCTTCATCAGCACCATTTGTTGCAACATTGGTTGACGTAACTGGCTTAGTGATTTATTTTAGCGTAGCATTTGTTGTGATGAGAGGAACGTTGTTGTAGTTGTGAATTGCAAGATTAGTTCCTGGAATCAGATTGTGCAGTCAAGGTCTTTATTCGGACAGCTCGATAATCCGCCGCGGCGGATTTCGCGGATCCCGAATTAATATCGAAAGTCAAATTAAACCTTCAAGGTTTTTTTGGAAGCCGCCAACTGAAAATTGTAAACTGCCAATTGCCTACTGTTCATTTTGCCACCAATAAAAATTGCTTGTCTCATTCATTACAAAACCTGTCGAAGGATAAAGCCTGTTGCCGACTGTATTTGTCTTGTCAGTTTCCAGCAAAAGCCCTGCTGCATTTGTTTTGATGGCAAGTTGTTTTGCTTTTTCAATAAGCTGTTTTGAAATTCCTCTTTCACGATGCTCGCGCAAAACAAACAGATCATTTAATAACCATGCGCGTTTCATTCTTGTGCTTGAAAACTGAGGATATAATTGCGTGAAACCAAGCAGCTCATTTTCTTCATCAGCCACATAAATCACGGAGTCGTTGTTTTTGATTCTTTCAGCCAAAAACTTTTTTGCTCCTTCAAGATCTGATTGCTTGTGATAGAATACTCTGTATTGATCAAATAATTTAGAGAGCTGTTGCAAATCTTCAATGGTTGCAGTTCGAATGGTAAGCATGCGGGATATTTTTTAAGGGATAAAATCAATTCAAAAAGCAGTTAGAAATTATTTCTTTTTATAAACAGGCACTGTGCTGCAAGGCTCGCCATACATAATGCTCTTTACAACTGGTCTTAGCCGCTTTGTGATTTCCATATAAGCAAATTCACCAATAGGCAGATCCCCGCAACCTTTCACAACAATTCGCTTGTCTATATATTCATCAACATTAATCGCCTGAATTTTTTGTAATAAACTTATCTCGATTGCTTTTTTCTCATCACCCATTATTATATTTTTTGCAACTTGCTCAAGATAGGTTACAACAAGCATATATGCCCACACGGGAATTACTGCATCTGCTGAGCATGTTACTGCAACTATTTTATTTTGATAAATTGACCAGTCAGTATTCTGCAATGATGCACGAAAATCTTTCTCTTTCAATATTAATTCCATAAAAAGAAAAGGCTTCAGATCGAAAACAACAATCTCTTCTTTAGGATAATATTCTTCCAGATCAAGTGTTGTTAATTGACTCTGTGCAACCTTATTAATAATCTCTTCGCTCATACTCTTAGATAATGTTATTACAAAGATAGGCTGTAAAAAGTTTTGCCCCTGCGAATGGAAATCGTCTCAGGTTCTTGCCAAAACAAAAAAGCAGGCTTTTATTAAAAGCCTGCTTTTTGTTTTGAATTTTATTTCTTTATAAAAACTTCGCTCTGTTATCTTTAATCTTCGCTGTTTTTTTCAAGCTCTCCAAAGCACGGTAAGTTATTACTGAACGTTGTTGTTGCTCTTCATTTTTGCGCAATTGCTCAATATCAACCGGGTTTGATTTTGCACTTACATTCTCCACCTTAATCACAAACACGCCACCATTGCCTGCAATCGGTTCAGATGCTGGTTTCCCTACCAATTGTTTATTGAAAGAGGCACCAATCACTTTTAGTTCCTGCCCTACATTTGGTATAAACGCAGCAGCGAACAGAACACTGTCAGCTTTTAGCACTTGCTGATTTGTCGCTTTAGCAACTGCATCTAAAGTTGAAACGGTGCCGATTTTTTTAATAATCTGCTCTGATTTTTTTTGATTGCGTAGAGCAGGCTCAGCCAGTGGTCTTGCTTTTGCTGCGGTCATTGTGCCTTCCTGATTGATTTCTGTAACGATTGCCACCACATATTTATCACCAACAGTATATGGCTCAGAAACATCTCCGATACTTGTTTTATCATCAAAAACCCATTTCACCAATTGGCGATTTGTGCCAAGTCCTTGAATTGTATTTGCTGTTGGTTGAATATCGCCAGCCAGCAATTTCTGATAATTATTCTTTTTTATATTCTCTTCAAATGCGCTCTGTGTGCGGCTTTCACCAGCAAACTGGCTGGCAAGGCCCGAAGCATTCTGATCGGTAGCATTGCTCGGCTCAATCTTTTTTGCCATGTAGGCAACTTTATACGCAGGCTCAAAATTTTTCTGATCGGTGATTTCTATATAGTGATAACCAAATTGTGTTTTCACTATTTTCTTATCACCCTTTTTACCATCAAAACAAAAGTCATTGAATTCTTTCACCATTGTACCCAATGCAAAATATCCCAAGTCACCACCTTTTGTTTTGCTGCCATCATCAGAAACTTTTGCTGCAAGTGCTTCAAAATTTTCGCCTTTATCAATTAAATTTTTGATGCTGTCAATTTTCTTTTTTGCAAGACTATCTTCCAAAACTGGCTGACCACTTTGTGGATCAACGGTGGCTACCAAGATATGTTTTGCCCTCACAGAATCAGGCAAAGTTTTTTCATCTATTTTTTTTGCAAGTACATAATCACTTCCATCAAGGTATGGACCGAACACTGCATTTTTTGCGAGCGCAAAAATGGAATCTTTTTTCGGAACCTGAATTTTGCTTTTTGAAAAATAAGAATCACTGTAAGCAAGTTCTGATCCGTTTCTTGCCAAGAAATTTTCTACATTATGAGTTGTATCGAATTCTGCCTTAAGATCAGATATTTGTTTAAGCACCGCAGCAGTATCGTTTGAAGTGGGCGCTGCATTGAATGAAACATAGGCGATGCTTCTCGATTCGTCTTGTTTGAATTGTTCTTTGTGCTTTTGAATGTAATCAAGAATTTCGTCATCACTTATTTTAATAGTGCTGTCTGCAACTGTTGAATAAGGCGTGTTCACATAAGAAATAGCAGCAATCTGGCTTTGATCAGAATTTGTTTTCTCTATCATCCATTTTGGAACATAAGCACTATTGCCAAGCATGGCAAGATATTTATCTTTCTGGCGATCTTTTATCCATTGTGGGATAAGCTCTTCAAAAAGTCTTTTTGCGTTTACGTAATTGTTATCAGTTTTCTTATTGCTTTTATAAAGAGTTCTTAGCTGGTTGATTGTTGATGCAGCAGCATTCGCATCGAACATGCCAGTTTTTTTATCAGTAAATGATTGTTTGATGCCAGGTACTGCATTTGGTCCAACGAGCATATCATTCAGTTCCTTGTCGCTAACATCAATACCCGTTTTTTGGTAAATTTTATTCATCACGCCATCCTGAACAAACTGTTCCCACACCTGGTTCTTTATGTTCTGCGTCATCATATCATTCACCGGATATCCCTGCGCTTTGTATTGGTTTTCCATTTGATCAACCAAAGCCTGAAATTTCGGGTACTGAATATCTTCGCCGTTCACATTGCCCATAATATCGGAGTTGCTGCTCATGCCCCTGCCACGTCCCCCCATAAAGGCATCCATCGCCAAAAAACCAATCAAGCTGAGCGCAATGAGACCAAAAACAAGCCACGCGGCTTTATCACGGATTTGTTGAATAACTGACATATATTCTTTTTAAAGTGCTATTTTTTAAG
>CAIYPC010000228.1 GCA_903927975.1 uncultured Bacteroidota bacterium
ACCATCAACTATGAACTTTCTTTGCGCTCTTTGCAGTTATCAGTAGGTTTGCGAAAAATATTTTTATGAAATTTCCTTCACCTGTGGCTATAGAATGGGTTGCTGATTTTATCGGTGCTGAACTTATCGGCAATAAAAAAGGCGTTGCAACTGGCATCAATGAAATTCACAGAGTAGAAAATGGTGATCTTGTTTTTGTTGATCATCCAAAATATTATGACAAGTGCATTCAATCTGCAGCAACATTCATCATCATTAATAAATCAGTTGATTTCCCAGAGGGAAAAGCGTTGCTTGTGTGCGAGAATCCATTCGAGGCATATCTTAAAATCGTGCGGCATTTCAGACCGTTTGAACCAGCACCAAAACCGATCAGCGATTCTGCTGTGATTGGTGAAGGAACTTATATTTATCCAAATGTATTTATTGGTCATCATGTGAGCATTGGGAAAAATTGTATCATTCATCCAAATGTTACCATTCTCGATCATTGCATCATTGGTAATAATGTTATCATTCAATCAGGAACCGTGATTGGCTCTGATGCATTTTATTATAACACAAAAAAAGATCGCGAGCTGTGGTATAAAAAAATGGAAAGTTGTGGACGTGCAATAATTGATGATAATGTTGAGATAGGCGCAGCATGCACAATTGATCGTGGCGTTAGTCATGATACGTTTATTGGCAAGGGAACGAAACTCGATAACATGGTGCATGTTGGTCATGATACCATAATAGGAAAAAATTGTTTGCTGGCTGCGCAGGTTGCTATTGCAGGCGCAACAACACTTGGCAATGGCGTAATATTATGGGGACAAGTCGGAGTGAACAAAACATTAACGATTGCTGATAATGCTGTTGTGCTTGCGCAAAGCGGTGTGGGTGTTTCAATAGGAGAAAATAAAGTTTATTTCGGATCACCTGCAGAACCCGCTAAAGAAAAAATGAAAGAACTGGTTTGGGTGAAACGCATTCCAGAATTGTGGAAGAAGATGATGGAGAAATAGTTTGTTGTTTGTGGTTTGTTGTTGGGGCTGCGAAAGAATATCTGAACAACATTTTAATCTAATTCTTTCCTCTGCGTTTCTCCGTCTCTGCGGTCAAAATATCTGAACCATGATTTAACCTTATTTATCTGATTCTCCTGAAGCGAATGAGTGAAGTCAAGTTTACTTAATTTCATTCTCTTCTTTCCGACTTCCCGACCATTCAACCTCTCAACTTTTCAATCAATCAACTCGATTTGCGCCTTTGCGAGAAAATTCATTCCGGATTATAATCATACGGCAGCAGCTCTGCTAGTTTCTTCCACGCCCAATAACCCATATTCGTTATTTCAGATTGCTCATAGAAATATCCATTTTCCTGAATTGAAAATCCATCAACAATATCAAGTGCAGAAATTTGCAATCGCGTGGTGAGCGGAAAATCGTTCTCCTGCAAATATTTTTTATCAGGCGCATGGTTTTTATAATTCACGCGTAGCCTGCCTTTCATATTGATCATCACATCACCGCTATCAAGTGAATAATATTTGCTGTCGTAAGGATCTGTAACAGCAGTCGCTTTATTATTTTCATCCAGCAACTCAAGCGAGAAGCCTTCATCATTCAAAGTGCTGTCATAATAACTGCGCATAAAATGGAGCCGTGATCCGATATAAGAATTGAAACGGTTTTTCTTCCATTCATCTTGTTGTTCGGGAGTTCCAGTCAGTTCTTCAAATAAAGGATAGCCTGTGTAGCTGCCAACTTTTGTGCTATAATCATACACGAACGAATCTAACTGATACCTGATTTTATAACCAAGCGCATTATTTGTCACCACCAGATCATCTTTGGCTTTCACTTTCAGCTTGTTTCTTTTTTTATAAAAATAAAAATGAAGCACATCTTTGTTTTCAATGCTGCATTGCGATGCATTTGGCGAGGTGCCAATAAAATTCTCGATAAAAAATTGTCCGTATTTATTCCAGCCGTCAGCAACTTCCGCGCTTCCCGCAACTACCACTTGTTCCATACTTTTATCTTTTTCGCTCATCTCAATGATCAAGCTATCATTTTCAGGATTGCCGTTGCTGATACGCATACTTTTTGTTTCGTAACCAGTATAAGAAATTACCAGATCATAACCACCTTTGTTCAGTCGCATAAAAAATTTCCCATCGGCGTTTGTGATAGTTCCAATCGTGGTGTTCTGACAAAAAACAGAAGCGTTTGACATTGGCAATTTCGTTTTTGCATCAATCACTGTTCCATTTACAGGAAAAGTTTTATCCTGAGAAAAAACCGCAACGGAAAATAAAAGGCTGCTGATAATACTGAAAAGTTGTTTCATAATATTGATTGAAGAACAGGGTTGTTAACGCTCAAAAGAAATCGAAAGTATATAAGCAACTACTTTGCCAAGTTGATTTCGAGAGAAAGATAATACTTTAACAAGTTGTTTGAACGAGGTTGAAGGTTTTAGGTTCTTAAGTGCAGCATTGTTGTAAATAACGAGACGGAGTATTATGTAAATCTCGTTAATAAAAAAGTGTAATTGTTTTTAAAGAAACTGCATTTTGTTCCGTAGGAACATTTGGTGGGTAGCGATGAATAAAAAGAAGCAACACGTTCCATAGGAACGTTTGGTGATTAAAAAATGCTTTCTCATTAAGCACGAAACGTTCCTACGGAACGACCGTGTCCACAATCTTTTTTCTACCCACCAAATGTTCCTACGGAACAAAAAATTCGCAACTTAATGACAACGGATTATTATGCAAATTTTTTTTTGGGACGATCGGGATTGCTACTATGAAGCATCGTTGCGACGCTCCGTTCAACTTTCTGTTCTCTTTTGAGCAATGTGCAACATGCTTTTTATTTTCATTCAATAAGAACGAGCGATAAGAAAAAAAGCGGTCTTTGAAAATCGGAGGCTTTCAGTTGAATCAGATAAATAAGGTTAAAATCGTGCCTGCCCCGACAAACTCGGGGGTTCAGATATTTTGTGCTTTCAATGAATATGCTTTACAAGCTTTCTCAATACTTTTTTCCAACTTCGTGAACGAAAAATCTGGTAGCGTTTTTAATATCTTACTATTATCAAAATAAGTTTTTGAAAGAGCGAGCATTGCACTTTCTTTTGTTAATATGGATGGCTTTCCGCTGAATAAAGATTTTATTTTTTCAAAGCGCAATGCAAGCGCTGCTAAGAAAGCCGTTGCTTCTCTGTGCGGATGTTTCTTGCCAAATGCATCAGCAATGAGATTAAACAATTCATGAAATGATGCGCTCTCTCCGCTCAGAATAAATCGTTCTCCGCTTATTTCGGTTTCCATTAATTGTACAATTGCTTTTGATACATCTTCCACATCCACAAAACCATTAACGCCGTTTGTGTACCATGGAATTTCATCATACACGCTTTTAAAAATGGCACAGCTCGAAGTATTCCAATCGCCATAGCCAATCACTGTGCTCGGGTTCACAATCACAGCATTCAATCCTTCGCCGATTGCACGCCATGTTTCCATTTCGCCATAATATTTACTGACGCCATAATTCGTATTGCCCTTGCCCTCCTGCCATTTTTTTGTTTCATCCACTTTTTCTCCAGCAGCATTTCTTCCCAATGCGGCAATGGAACTTACATGCACCATGCGTTTAATATCTAGTGACAATGCAGTGTTCATCACATTGGCAGTGCCTTCAATATTTGTTTTGAACATTTCTCTTCTTTCGCTTTTAACAAGAGAAACTTTTGCCGCGGCATGAACAACTGCATCAACGCCGGTCATCGCTTCTTCTAATGCAACAACATCAAGAATGTCGCCGTCAACCCATTCAACATTATCAAAAACATTTGCTGAAATAAAAAATGGAAGTTTGTCGCTGCGGCGAATGGCACGGACAGAATAGTTTTTTTCTATCAGTTTTTTAATAATATAAGCACCGAGAAATCCAGTGCCGCCGGTGACAAGTACTTTACCCCTAACCCCTAAAGGGGGATTTTGAGATCTCATTAGATTTGAAGATTATTTGCAAACATAGTGCTTGTTATTTATTGCCCTTTAGGGGTAAGGGGTAAAAATAATATCCTTTCCCAGTTTTCTTCCCCAATTCATTTTTCTTCACGCGCTCTTCCTGAATGGGCGATGGCTTTAGCCGTTCTGGTTTTTTCATCGCTTCATAAACAGAACAGCTCACAGCATAATTAATATCATTGCCAATAAGATCCATTAATTTGAAAGGTCCCATTTTAAATCCGGTTGCTTCCATCAATGCATCAATGGTTTCAAAATCGGCGATGCCTTGCTCAACCAATCGCAATGCTTCGAGATAATAAGGACGTGCAACATGGTTCACAATAAAACCCGCAGCATCTTTGCAAAGAACAGGTGTTTTGCCAAACTGCTTTGCTAATGCAATAATAATTTGTGTAGTCTTTTCATTCGTAAAATTTGTATTGACAACTTCCACCAATTTCATGATTGTAGCAGGATTGAAAAAATGCATTCCAATCATTCTTTCAGGATGCAAAATTGTTTTGGCGATATCGGTAACTGATAATGAAGATGTGTTTGTTGCAAAAATAGTTTCAGCAGAATTTATTAAGGATAGCTGATTGAAGAGATTCGTTTTCGCTTCTATCTTTTCGATGATGGCTTCAATAATAATATCAGCTTTGCAGTCATTAATATTATTTGTGAAATGAAATCTGTTTAAAATGTTTTCTTTTTCTGTTGAATTGATTTTATTTTTTTCAACAAGTCTTTGCAAATCTTTTTCATTTTTTGATTTTGCATTTTCAATCACTTCTTTATTCAGATCAAACAATATGGTTTGAAAGCCGCTCTGCGCCGCAACCTGCGCAATGCCGCTGCCCATGGTCCCCGCTCCGCAAATGCAAATTGTTTGAGGCATGAAAAATAATTTACTTTTTTATTAATCGCTTTAATCTGCTTTTTCGCAATCGTTTTGAAGAATGATGAATAGTAAGAATGTGTATTTCTGCTTTTGTGAGAACGCGGTATATAATGCGATAACTGCCTTCAATAAGTTCTCGTACAGATTTGTGATTTAATTCGGGAACTACGCGACCTATATTTGGGAATCTTTCAAGCATGTCAACCCGCTGGAAAAACTTTTGTACTTGCAAGCCGGCATAATATGAAGAACTTGCACTGATGAAATACGCAATTTCATCTATATCGTTCAGTGCCTGATCAGTGAATTTTATTTCAACCATTTCTTTAGCCTTTTCTTCGCCTGATCTTTGCTCTGTACTTTTCCTTGTTCTGATTGTTCTATGCCGATGCGTATTTTTTCTAACAGCACTATTTGCTCAATTGCTTGCTCTGCTTCAAACTGGCTGGGAAGTGTTTGTAAAGATTTTAGTACCTGTTTTTTAGTAAGCATGTTGAAATACTTTGTCTAAAATTAATAAAAATTAGCTGAAAGAATATCTGATTGCCGAATAGAATGATTTCTTCAGCTATGAAGCATTAGCTTAGCGATTTCTTATAGTAGCTCTCAGCTTATTGCCCAAAGCTCCCCTACACCGCATTCACAAACTGCTTCAAAAACCTCACATCATTTTGAGAGTATAATCGCAAATCGTTGATGCGATATTTAAGCTGACAAATTCTTTCAATGCCCATGCCGAATGCAAAGCCAGTATATTTATTACTATCAATGCCGAAGTTCTCCAACATTTTTGGATGAACCATTCCGCTGCCAAGAATTTCAACCCAACCCGTGTGCTTACAAACATTACAACCAACGCCGCCACATATTCTACAATTGATATCCATTTCTGCACTTGGCTCTGTGAATGGAAAATAAGAAGGGCGGAAACGAACCTTCACATCTTTACCAAACATTTCCTGCACAAAAAAATAAAGTGTCTGTTTCAGATCGGCGAAAGAAACATTTTCATCAACATACAAACCTTCTGTCTGATGAAAAAAACAATGTGCTCTTGCGCTGATGGTTTCATTTCTATAAACACGACCGGGACAAATAATACGGATCGGCGGTTTTTGCTTTTCCATTACGCGAGCTTGCACGCTGCTGGTGTGCGTGCGCAAAAGCCAATCAGGATTTTGATTGATATAAAACGTGTCCTGCATATCACGCGCAGGATGATTTTCAGGAAGATTGAGGGCTGTGAAATTATGCCAATCGTCTTCAATCTCCGGTCCTTCTGCAACTGAGAAACCAAGTCTTCCGAAAATATGTATGATCTGATTTTTTACTAAACTGATTGGATGGCGTGCGCCTAACGGCAACGAATCCTCGGGAAGTGATAAATCAATATCGTTGACCGATGATTGATGACCGATGTCCGTCGATTCTTTCGCCTCTTCATATTTTGATTCAGCAAATTGTTTGAATTCATTTAATATCTGCCCGAATTCTTTTTTCTTTTCGTTCGGCACATTCCTCATCTCACCAAATAAATTTTTCACAATACCTTTTGTGCCGAGAAATTTTATCCGGTATGCTTCCAAAGAATCAACAGTATTTACTACTGTGGAGGCTATTTCTTCTTTATAAGCCGCTATCTGTTTTAACAATTCTTCCATGCCGCAAAGATAAGAATCGAAGCTGGAAAGAACGTATGATTTGATATGTAAGATTTAGGATGTGTGATGTACGATTTCTGATAAAATTGGAGAGGCTGTTAATAGCGAGTTTAAAAAATAATACCATTAAGGATTCATATTCCGTAGGAACATTTCGTGGGTAGAAATAATTATTGTGTTCATTACGTTCCGTAGGAACGTTTCGTGCTTAACGGAGAGTTTTTTTTTCAATCACCAAACGTTCCTATGGAACGATCGCGCTCACTACTTTTTTCTACCAACCAGATGCTCCTGCGGAACATAAATGCAGCTCCTCTAAAAACAATCTCGCTTTTTTTCTCAATTAAATGATTTGACTCCTTCTAAAATACCTTCGAGGTTAAAGCGAAACCTCCGCGCCTCTCCGTCTCCGCGGTTATCCAGCCATCTTCTTCAGATTTTCTTCAGAATCATTCTTTTTATTTGTAGTTGGATTATCATTCCACGCTATCAAATAATATGAAATTTTTTCTTTCGATCTTTTTTATAACGCTTATCTGCAACCGAATATCTGCTCAGGATAAATCGCTGGATTATTATGTGAGTTCCGCCCTTCATAATAGTCCGCTGCTGAAAGATTATAATAATCAGTCACGCTCAAACCTTATTGACAGCTTGCGCATTCGTGCATCATATCAACCGCAAGTGAATGGCAATAGCAACAATTCATATTCCCCAGTTATCAATGGTTGGGGTTATGATAATGCGATTACAAACGGTGCTAATATCAGCGCATTGGTTGGCGTGAACCAAAAATTAGTGAGCAAACAGAACCTGCAAAATCAATATGAAACAATCCGTTTGCAGAACGAAGGATTGAACGTTACCGGAAAAATAACTGAGCAGGATCTAAAAAAAGCAATCACTGGTCAATACATAACTGCTTATGGAATATGGCAACAATTCAGTTATAATAATGAGATGCTGGGCTTGTTGAAAAAGGAAGAAAACATTTTGAAACAATTGGCTGAAAAAGGTGTTTATCGACAAACTGATTACCTCACTTTCTTAGTAACGGTTCAGCAACAGCAAGTGCAGATAAGCCAGATCCGTCAGCAATATCAAAATGAATTTGCATCACTGAATTATTTGAGCGGTATCAATGATACTTCTTTTACTGCGCTGCGAATTCCAGTTCTTGATTCAACATTTTTGCCAGAATTAGAAAGCACAGTTTTTTATCATCAATTTGCAGTGGACAGTTTAAAACTGGTGAACAGCAATGAGCAAATTGATTTCAGTTATAAGCCGAAAGTGAGTCTGTATGCAGATGCAGGTTATATTTCTTCATTGATGTATTTGCCCTATAAAAATTTCGGGGTAAGTGCTGGCGTGAGCGTTGCCGTACCAATTTATGATGGTCACCAGAAAAAAATGCAGCATAATAAAATTGCGATTGCCGAACAAACACGTCAAGATTATCGTGATTTTTTTAAGGTTCAATACAATCAACAGATCGCGCAATTATTGCAGCAGTTGCAATCGTCGCAACAACTGATTGATGAAACAACGAGTCAGTTAAAATATGTTCAGGGATTGATTGATGCGAACAGAAAATTATTAGAAACAGGGGATGCGCGAATTGCTGATTATATTATCGCCATCGGCAACTATATCACAGCAAGAAATATTATCAGACAGAATACGATTAATAAAATGCAAATCATCAACCAGCTTAATTACTGGAACAGAAAATGACATATATAATGTACATACGAAATACAATTTCGATTTTTATTTTTGCAGTTTCGATGGCAGCTTGCCAATCGAAACCTACAGAAAAAGAAACTGCTGCAAAACCTGATGATTCGGTAACAACAGGAACACCTGTAACGGTTGCACATGTTGAATCAGGCGCAATGAATGAAACGATTGAATTAAATGCGGTCTCTTCTTTTCTTTTAAAAACTTATGTGAAGGCTAACGTGAATGGATACCTGCAAAATGTAAATGCGCAATTAGGAAGATATGTAACGAAAGGGCAGGATTTGTTCACCATAAAAACAAAAGAAGCGCAAAGCCTTGGCAACACTGTAACACAGCTTGACACTTCGCTCCATTTTGAAGGCGTGATCCATATTAAAGCGCCAAGCGGCGGATATATCACACAACTCACTTATCAGGCTGGAGATTATGTTCAGGATAATGAACAGCTCGCTATCATTACCGACACAAAAAGTTTTGTGTTCATCTTGGATTTGCCGTATGAGCTAAAACCTTATTTGCCGAATAATCATAATGTGCAATTGAAACTTCCTGATGGAACAGTGTTGAACGGCTACATCGATGCGGCATTGCCAACAGTTGATGCGGTTTCGCAAACGCAGAATTATGTTATCAAAGTAAATACTGATAAGCAAATTCCAGAAAACTTAATTGCGAAAGTGAGCCTGATAAAAAAGGCAAAACAAAATACAGTTTCTGTTCCCAAAGCAGCCGTGCTGACTGATGAAACACAGAGTGAGTTCTGGATCATGAAGTTGATTGATAGCACAACGGCGGTGAAAGTGCCGATAAAAAAAGGAATAGAAACGATGACTTCCGTTGAAATACTTTCGCCATTGCTCTCGGCTAGCGACCAGATACTTGTTACCGGCAACTACGGTCTGACTGATACCGCAAAAGTGTCCGTTCAAAAATAACGCTCATGGACAAACGTAATTCATTCCTTTCTTATAATAACCCAATAACTGTTGTTATCGTAATCATTATTTTAGGAGGATTGTTTGCATATAGTAAAATGCAGACGGCTCTTTTTCCTGAAATCACTTTCCCGAAAATTAAAATTATCGCAGACGCCGGTCAGCAGCCGGTGAAGAAGATGATGATCACGGTTACACGCGAGCTTGAAAATGCCGTGAAGCAAGTGCCTGATCTGAAAATGATCCGCAGCACCACAAGTCGCGGCAGTTGCGAAATTTCTGCATTCATGGATTGGAAAGCGAACATTGACATCAGCGTACAGCGCATCGAATCAAAAATAAATGAAGTAAGAAATAATCTTCCGCCGGATATCCAGATTACTGTTGAGCGAATGAATCCTTCGATACTTCCAGTTATCGGCTATTCGCTGGAAAGCAAAACGCGATCACCGATAGAAATGAAGCTGCTGGCGCAATACAGCATCAAACCATTTCTTTCGCAGGTAGAAGGTGTTTCTGAAATACGCGTGATTGGCGGAAAGACAAAAGAATATTGGATTGTTCTCGACACTAGAAAAATGAGCACGCTTGGCATTACG
>CAIYPC010000229.1 GCA_903927975.1 uncultured Bacteroidota bacterium
GGTTTATCCAGCTAAGGGGCTGTTTTTACTGATTTAAAAGCCTGACGTAGTATGCCCTGTTATGAATAGCATCTTCGTATTGAGGATATATTTTTATGGCTTTATCAAACATTTCAATTGCTTTTTTAGTTTGCCCCATTTTACCGAGATGCGTCCCGTAATTATACCATAGTCGCTCATCATTAGGTGAATGCTGGGTGGCCTTTTCATGGTAAAATAATGTCTTTTCATTATCACCAATCTTAGAATAGTTCTCGGCTAGGTCATCAAAATATTCCCCTGCTGGCTTTAGTTTAATTGCCTCATTTAAACAGGCAATTGCTAATTCATATTCGCCCAAATGTGTAAGACTAAAGGCTTTGCACTTGATAGCATAATCAAGTTTGGGATTCATTTTAATAGCTTTATCGAAATCTAAAATTGATGCCTGTAATTCATGCTTATAAAATTTCGAGACCCCTCTGAAATGAAATTGTTCAGCGGTTTCAGGCTCAAAATCATAGTTGCCTTCAACGATTTTATCCAATAACGATAAGCAAGTTTGTTTGAATATTTCTTCTTTTGGGAAATCATAAAATAGCTTACAGAAAACATCAAATGCCTTTAGGTAATTGTCTTCTTTAATAAGCCTAAGCCCTTCTTTAATTCGCTCTTCGGTTGTCATCTGGTTAAACATTTCATTCTTGAGCCTGTGCCGCCGCCGCTGCACCAGTAATTACTTTTCTTTCTATTTTTAAAATCCCACCTAAAACTAATCCCGTATCATTTGCGACTTCAGAATAGTCGCTTTCTGCTTGTCGATGAAATTGAGATACCGCTTCAACGGGTGTTATTACTATATCAAAAAAATCAATCGAGAAATTTAACTGATTATAGCTGGTGTTTAACTTATTGCAGATGGCAGTCCAATTATTTGTTTCACGTTGGGTTAAGGTGGGAACGTCTGCTTTTGTTACCATTTGCTCGTCATCATCCAGTCTTTTCAAAAATCCGCAAAAGCAAAATTCGATACTGTTTTTGCCAACTCCTGTATCTTGCAATATCATTGCATTGGCAAGTCTTTCAGCATCTTTTATTATATCATCTTCATTTTTGTTTATCCCTTTTAATTCAATGCCCACAATACTTCTCTCATGTTCTGAACCCATTTCCCCTTCCATCGTTTGTGTAATAGCAAGGTCTATCTTTTGATAGCGTTTTTCCGTCGGTGAATGTCCCGATTGCCTCGAAATAATTCCCATATTGAAAATATCAGTTACGTTCAGTACATAGGATAGAAAGGCATTATTGTAAAAATATAAAACGGGGTATTCAATCCGAATTTTATTGCTATTAGGTTCGTTCCAAATAAGGAGTTGTTGCGCAACGTTAACCGTTAATAGATATTCCCTCACTTCATCAATGAAAACTGTGTAGGAGCGTATTAGCAATAAATTTTCTTTATAGCCTTTTTTCAATCCTAATTTTATTACATCGGCAACTTCATTGGCTGTCATGTTCAAGGTTTTTTCTTAAAAGGTAAAATTAAATTTAACA
>CAIYPC010000230.1 GCA_903927975.1 uncultured Bacteroidota bacterium
AAATTCTCAAGATCAGCAAGCATATATAAATGAATTCAAAAAAAATGACGCAAACACTTCTTTTGATTTACAAAATGGGCCACTATTCAAATCGACCCTTTTCAAGTTAAATGAACAAGAGCATTATCTCACTTTAACAGCTCATCATATAATATGCGATGGATGGTCGCTAGGTATCATGATGCAGGATTTAAGCAAACTATATTCTGCATACACTAAAAATTTGGCGCCCGATTTACCAACGGCTCCCCAGTTCAGCGAATATTCAAAAGAACAACGTGAATTTGATCAAAGCGAAGCTTATCAAAAAATTGAACAATATTGGGTTGATCAATATAGCAGAAGTGTTCCGTTAGTGGATATCCCAACGGATTTTCCAAGACCAACCGAACGAACTTATAAAAGCCATCGCGATGATTATCCGCTCAGCAAAGAATTGGTTTCCGATCTTAAAAAAATGGGAGCCAAAGCCGGTGCCAGTCTTGTAACTACGCTGATGGCTGCTTACGAAGTTTTTCTGCACAGGTTAACTGGTCAGGAAAATATTGTGCTTGGTATTCCTGCGGCTGGCCAGTCAGTAACAGGCAATTATAGATTGGTTGGTCATTGCGTGAACCTTCTCCCTCTGCGAAGTAATCCAACGGGTGAAATGCCATTTATTGAATATCTGAAAAAAAGAAAATCCCAGATACTAAATGATTATGAGCATCAGCAGATCACGTTTGGATCTTTGCTGAAAAAATTAGCTATCACAAGAGATGCTTCACGTGTGCCATTGGTGCCGTTGCTATTTAATATCGATATGGGTTTGGATGATGGTGTTGCTTTTGAAGGGCTACAACATAAATTATTTTATAACCCAAGAGAATATGAAAGCTTTGAAATTTTTATCAACGCAAGTGGTTCTGAGCATTCGTTCATATTAGAATGGTCTTACAACACACAATTGTTCAAAGCTGCAACGATCAAACGGATGATGGGTGAATTGGAGCACTTACTAAAATCAGTTATAAAAGATCCTTCACTCAAAATAAAAGATATTCCGTTATTGTCACCTGATGAGCTTACTGCCAGACTGGAGACATGGAATGATACAGCATTTGATTATCCCAAAGAAAAAGCGCTGAATTATCTAATCAGTGAGACAGCCAAAAAATATGCTGATAAAACAGCTATCCGATTTGGCGAACGAAATGTATCATATAAATATCTCAATGATACAGCCAATCAACTTGCTGCTTTGTTATTGAATTATGGAGTAAAACCTGGCGACATTATTGGATTGGCCCTTAATCGTTCACCGGAAATGGTGATAGCGCTGCTTGCTATTTTGAAATCGGGAGCTGCTTATGTTCCTCTCGATCCTCAATATCCGGCCGATAGGATTAAGTTCATGCTCGAAGATTCATCAGCGAAAATTTTAATCACTTCGCAAGAATATAAAGGCCATTTTCAGACTGGTGCAACAGAAATACTTATTGAAAATGCATGGGAGAAATTATCAGATCATTCAAAAGAGGATCCGGATATAAAAATTACAGGAAATAATCTTGCATATATCTTGTACACATCGGGTTCCACTGGCAAGCCAAAAGGAGTGATGGTCAATCATAGCAATCTTATAAACTTGCTATGCAGCATGCAAAGATTTCCAGGGATAACTGCTAATGATAAACTTCTTGCTGTAACAACGATTTCTTTTGATATCGCTGGTCTTGAATTGTTCCTGCCAATTTTAACCGGTGCAGAATTAGTGCTTGCCAGCGATGACGACAGCAAAGATGGCGATGCATTATTAGGCTTGTTGAAGAAAGAAAAAATTTCGCTTATACAAGCAACACCTGCTACATACAAAATGATTCTTGATGCAGGATGGCAGGAGAAATTTGATCTGAAAATTTTCTGCTGCGGCGAACCTATGTCGAAGGATTTGGCCTCTAAACTGATTCCAAGATGCGGAGCCCTTTATAACATGTATGGCCCCACAGAAACTACTATTTACTCAAGTGGCACGCAAATTTTTGCTGATGATGATATCATCACTATCGGTCGGCCGATTGGCAACACGCAGATTTATATATTGGATGCTTATGGAAACGCTTTGCCTGACGGGGCGATAGGCGAAATTTATATTGCAGGGGATGGCGTTGCAAGAGGTTATTTGAATCGTCCGGAATTATCAGCAGAAAAATTTGTGCATGATCCTTTCTCCAAACAGTCTGCTGCAAAAATGTATCGCACGGGCGATTTAGGAAAATTTTTGAGCGACGGAAAAATTCATTGCCTTGGCCGCATTGATCATCAGATTAAATTTCGCGGATATAGAATTGAATTGGGAGAAATCGAATATGTGCTCAACAAGCAGCAAGATATAAAAGAGGCTGTTGTGATTGCTCGTGAAGATAAACCCGGCGATCAGAGATTGGTTGCTTACATTATTAATGAATCGGGCGAAGGAACCGTAGAAAATAAATCAATACAAAATTGGAAAGAAGCATTAAGAAATTCTTTGCCTGTTTATATGGTGCCAAATGATTTTGTTGTTCTTTCCAAATTTCCGCTCACGCCGAATGGAAAAATAGATCGCAAGCTTTTGCCTGCACCAACATTAGGTTCGGGAGGAGATAAAAAAATAGCTCCGGAAAATGATACCCAAAAAATGGTAGCTGATATTTGGGTTGAATTGCTCGGCGTAAAAAACATTGGCATATACGATGATTTTTTTGAGCTCGGCGGCCACTCTCTTATTGCTGCTCAGGTGATGAGGCGGATGGAAAAAAATACAGGCAAACGTTTACCAATAACAACGTTGTTTAAATATCCGGTGCTGGATCAATTTTCTTCTTTATTTCAGGATGAAATACATAATGGGCATCAGCTAAATGGTAAAGAAACGATTGTTGAATCGATTGAAGAACCTGAAACAATTTTACTTCCTGCTATCGAACCTCAAATTGAAATTTGGGTCTCTTGCATTCTTGGGGGAGATGATGCAAATCGTTCATACAACATATCTATGTCTGAGCGATTGCATGGTGATCTTGATCGCGCTTCAATGGAACATGCGTTGCAAGATGTGATAAACAGGCATGAATCTTTGCGATCTACATTTAGTGAAGAAGGCACAGAAATCCGCATCCATAAAAAAAGTGATCTCAATTTATATTTTGAAGATATTTCATCTCAATCATCTGCGCAGCAACAAACTTTCATAGAAAGTTTTGCGAAGCGCGATGCAGAAACAGCATTTGATTTGCTGAATGGTCCGTTATATAGAATTGCTTTATTCAAGTTGGGAGAACAGCATCACTACCTCACATTTACTGCGCATCATATTATTTGCGATGGATGGTCCTTGAGCGTGGTGATGCAAGAAATAAGCAAATTGTATTCAGCATATTCCACTGGGAAAAAACCAGACTTGGCACCTGCGCCCCGTTTCAGAGAGTATGCGAAAGAGCAACAAGCATTTTACAAAAGCGAAGAATACAAAAAAATTCAACAATACTGGATTGATCAATTTAAAGACGGAGTGCCTCTTCTGCAAATCCCAACAGATTATCCAAGACCAGAAGAACGAACTTACAAAAGTCACCGTGATGATTATGCGCTGAGTAAAGAATTGATTACACAAATAAAAAGAGTAGGCACTAAAGTAGGGTGCAGTTTTTCAATAACAGTGCGTGCGGCATTTGAAATTTTGCTTGGTAGGATTACTGGTCAGAGCGACATTATTCTTGGTCTTCCTGTAGCAGGTCAATTAGCTGGAGATGATTATAATTTGGTTGGGCATTGCGTTAATGTTCTTCCTGTGCGAAGCAAGATTGATCAAAGCAGAACTTTTATAGAATATCTTAAAGAGAGAAAGATTGCAATCTTAGAGGCTTATGATCATCAGCAATTAACATTCGGTAGCTTATTAAAAAACCTGAATCTTATACGCGACACTTCCCGTGTTCCGCTTGTGCCGATCGTATTTAATATTGAAGAAGGACTTGATGAAGGTGTAGATTTTTATGGAATAAAAAATGAAATGGTTTTTAATCCGAGAGAATATGAAACCTTCGATATCTCTCTGACAACTGGCGGCAGTGATGAATTTCCAACTGTTCAATGGTCTTATAACACACAATTATTTAAACCAGCTTCTATCGAATTGATGATGGAAGATTTTATAAATATTTTATCTGC
>CAIYPC010000231.1 GCA_903927975.1 uncultured Bacteroidota bacterium
AAAAACTTACAGTGCTTCTATTGAGCTTATTTGCTATTGCAATTGTATTTGCAAGGATTTGGCGATTGTTTGTGTAAAGAAAGAGAAATGAATTTTATGTGCTGCGAACTAGTAGGGTCGTCATTGCGAGGCTCTGCGAAGCCTGCCCGTTCCATTCAGGCGGGCAATCTGCTTTTCGTATAGCGATCTGTTCGTATTCCAAGATCAGATTGCTTTCCCGCTTTTGCGGGACAAGCTGTTCCTCGCAATGACGGCATGTCTCAAACTGAATTTAATAATCATGATACCGCTGCACACTTAAACTAAATTTTAAACTATTATTTTTGCTGCACGATTGCTAATAATAAACCACTGCCTTTATGAGTGTAAACAGAAGAGTGCTCACGCTTGATGAATTCACGATTCAACAGCTCCGCGATTTTCCTAATGCAACGGGTGAACTGAGCAATTTGCTGCGCGATATTGGTCTTGCCGCAAAACGTGTGAACGTGGAAGTGAACAAAGCTGGTCTTGTTGATATTCTCGGTGATGCCGGAAGTGTGAACGTTCAGGGCGAAGATGTGAAGAAGCTGGATCTATTTGCAAATAATCAATTCATGGGAGTCCTTCGTCATGGTATCAGTTGTGCAGGAATTGCAAGTGAAGAGTTGGATGATGTTGTAGTGTTCGATGATGAGATTAGCAACAATTCGAAATATGTTTGTCTTTTTGATCCGTTGGATGGAAGTGGAAATATTGATGTGAATGTTTCTATCGGAACTATTTTTTGTGTGTATAGAAGGATCACCGAAAAAGGAAATCCTTGTGAGAAAAAAGATTTTCTGCAACCGGGTTTGAAACAAGTTGCTGCAGGATATATTATTTATGGATCATCAACCATGATGGTTTATGCAACGAGGAGAGGAGCAAATGGTTTTACGCTTGATCCCTCTATTGGTGAGTTCACATTGAGTCATCCGAATATTATTTGTCCGGAGAACGGAAAAATTTATTCAGTGAACCATGGTAATTTCTTTCAGTATGAAATGGGTGTGAAGAAATATATCGATGCTTGCCAAAAAAGAAACAAAACTAACGGTGGCCCTTACACGCAAAGATATATTGGAAGTATGGTGTCGGATGTTCACCGTAATTTAATTAAGGGCGGAATTTTTATGTATCCTGCAACAACTGATAAACCAAAAGGAAAATTGCGTTTGCTTTATGAATGCAATCCATTTGCATTTATTATGGAAGTATGTGGTGGCAAAGCGACCAATGGTAAAGAAAGAATATTGGATATCGTGCCGACAGAACTGCATGAGCGTTCTCCTTTTTTTGTGGGAAGCAGGATGATGATGGAGGAACTCGAGGAGTCAATGAAGTTGAATGGTTGATAGGTCGATTCGTGCCATCAACTATTCAACAACTCAACATTTCAACTCAATAAACTTATAAACCAATCAAATAATAAAAACCTATGATTGAAATAATCGGATACGAAAATAAATATGCAGAAGACTTCAAACAGTTGAACCTTGAATGGCTTAACCAATATAATCTGCTCGAAACACATGACCAAATGGTGCTTGATGATCCCAAAGGCACAATATTGGATAAAGGTGGCTTTATCTATTTTGCAAAATCAGGAGATGAAATTATTGGCACTGCAGGGTTAGCGAAGGAACATGATGGAGAATATGAATTGATCAAAATGTTTGTGGCGCCTGCGTTTCGCGGCAAAGGCATTAGCAAATTGTTAATTGAAAAATGCCTTGATAAAGCAAAAGAAATTGGTGCAAAAAAATTGATGCTCTATTCAAACAGTCAATTGAAAACAGCAATTAGTTTATATGGCAAGTATGGCTTTCAGCATGTGCCTGCTGTGAATACGCCATTTGTAACAGCCGATGTGAAGATGGAACTTGATTTGTAATTAGGTTTTAAACCATTCGCATTATTTCAATTCAAACAATCCAAATTATACACTATGATTATCGGTCGTGTTATTAGATTTTTTCTTGTGCTCAATATTTTTCTTTTTTCTTCTTTTAAAAATTTTGCAAACAACAATTTACATTATCAGATTAATGATGTTTCCATAACATCTTTCAGCAATATTGAAAATGAAATTTTAGATTTAGTTAATACTCATCGGAAATCGATTGGATTAAAACCATTGGAATTAAATAATATTGAATCTTCATCAGCCGCAAATCATAGTTACAATATGGCTTCAGGAAAAATTTCTTTTGGTCATGCTGGATTTCAAAAACGGATTAAAACTATATCAGGTCAATTAGGAAATATATCAGCCAGCGCAGAGAATGTGGCTTACGGCACAATGAACGCAAAAGAAGTGGTGAATGTTTGGCTGCAAAGCCCTGAGCACAAGAAAAATATTGAAGGTGATTATATGCTAACAGGTATCGGCGTTGCAAAGAGCAAAAAGGGTATAATTTATTTTACAGAGATTTTTACCAAATAAAACCTGCTTTCCATTCCCGTAAATTTATTGGTACAGAAATCTTACTTGCGTAAATTGCCATTCTATGGCACAAACAATCATCTCAGTAAAAAATCTCACCAAAAAATACGGCGATTTTGAAGCAGTGAAAGGCATCAGCTTTGATGTGTATGAAGGTGAGATATTTGGCTTTCTTGGACCGATTGGCGCAGGCAAATCAACTTCTTTAGAAATCATAGAAACACTTCGCGAGAAAACAAGTGGCACTGTAACTGTTGATGGCGTTGATCTCGATAAAAGTCCTGATGAAATCAAAAAAATCATCGGCGTGCAATTGCAGACTTCTGGTTACTATCCCGGATTAAACCTCACAGAATTAATTGAGTTGTTCGGTGGCTTGTACAATCAAACTGTAAAGCCTTTGGAACTGCTCGATATGGTGAACCTTCGCGATAAAGCAAAAGCAAAATATAAAGAATTGAGCGGCGGACAGAAGCAACGGTTTTCTATTGCAACTACATTGATCAATCATCCTAAAATTATTTTTTTGGATGAACCAACAACTGGTCTTGATCCGCAAGCAAGAAGAAATTTGTGGGATTTGGTAACTGATATCCGCGCAAAAGGAACGACAGTTATTATCACTACACATTATATGGATGAAGCCGAAGTGCTTTGTGATCGCGTTGCGATTATTGATTCAGGAAAAATAATTGCAATGGATTCTCCTGATAAGTTAATTGATAAACTTGTCGCCACCGGTTTTGAAAGACCAAAGGAAGTAAAGAAAGCAAATCTGGAAGATGTGTTTATTAATCTTACGGGACATGCGCTGAGAGCGGAATCTTAGAAATGAGTTGTAAGTGATAAGTGGTAAGTATCTTCACAACTTGCCACTTACCACTTACTACTTATCACTTTACCACCAACACAAAATATTACACAATGCAAGACCCACGCTATCCAATCGGCAAATATGAGCCACAGCCTTTTTCGGAAAAACAAAAACAAGAATGGCTGAATGATATCAGGATCCATCCTGAAATTTTGGAGCATTCTATTTTAAATCTCGATGCTGCACAATTGGATACGCCTTACCGTGAGGGCGGCTGGACCGTGAAGCAATTGGTGCATCATGTTGCAGACAGTCATATAAATTCTTATATCAGGTTTAAGCTTTGTTTGACAGAAGAAAATCCTCCCATCAAACCTTATGAAGAAAAGCTTTGGGCTGAATTGGATGATGTGAAAAATCTTCCCATTAATATTTCGCTCACGCTATTGCATGCGCTTCATGCACGCTGGTACGAGGCTATTAAAAACCTTCCTGATGAAGCTTGGCAGAGAACTGTTTTTCATCCGCTACAGAATAAAAATCTTACGCTCTGGCATTTTTTAGGATTGTATGCATGGCATGGAAAACATCATGTGGCGCATATTACGAGCTTGCGGGAGAGGAAGGGATGGTGAAAAAAGTTTTGAGTTACGAGTTTAGAGTCGGGCTCTGAAC
>CAIYPC010000232.1 GCA_903927975.1 uncultured Bacteroidota bacterium
CGGGTAAGAACCATATAAATGAAACCAATAAAAAAAGCAATCCAGAAATTGTTGTATTAATGAAGGCAAACACAAAAGCAGTAGAGTAAGCGAATATGGAAAAGATGCCTTTCTTTTTTAGGATTTTGAATGCATGCTCTAATTTTTCATTGCCTTCATTTTTCTTTTCTATCTGTAATTGCAGAATGGTAAATGCTCCGCCGCAAAGCAATAATAATAACGCATAAGCGGCAACCGGATCGGTCGCGAAATGTGTGTCGCCCATCCAGTCAGTTGCAACCGGCACGAGCGAGAGCCAGAAAAGCAAATGGATATTCGCCCATAAAATATAACCGTTCACTTTATTTGTTGTGTGCAGCAAATGATGATGGTTCACCCAATAAATGCCAACAAAAATAAAACTAAGCACATAGCTGAGCATCACTGGTATCAAGGGTTTTAGCGATACCCAATCTTCACCATGTGGCACTTTTATTTCAAGCACCATGATTGTAATGATGATAGCAAAAACGCCATCGCTGAAAGCTTCCATGCGTGCTTTATTCATGAAGTATGAAAAATTTAGGATTGAAGATAATGAACTAAATGAATTATTTGGTCACGTTGATTGTGGTAGAGTTTTTTTGAGCCAGAGGATAGTAATTCTATTTGACATTCTTGCGTCGCACTCTTGTACGCTTGGTAATTCTATTGAGCGATGGTTCACGAACGATGAGTTCAAATTTGCAGGATCAATTTGTTTAATTATCAGTTCTTTTGTTTAATGCATTAATGGTTTCTCTTCCCAAGACCTGCGTGTTCTTTTTAAAGTAAGTTCCTCGTTTTATATTTACGTCTAAATTATTATTTTGAATAATCTTTCTCAATAATGGCTTAACTGGAATATTTAAGACATTATCATCTTCATCGAATACTCTAATCATCTTGTTTTCAAAACGTTTCAAGATGTAGGTCTTGTTTTCTAATATTATTTTTGCATTTGCTATTTCCTCTGAACCATTGAAATTGAAATTTTTTTGCCCATTTTCTCTATATGAAAATTCTGTCACAATATAATCTATAAATGATTTTAGAATAAATTGTGTGTTAGGATTGATAGGTTGTATTTCTGCTCTTTGCTCCAACAAAATTAATTTCCTTAAAATTGCTTCAATTGAACTTTCTATTTCTTTATGATTGGTCCATTTTACCCAAACTGTCTTCGGGTTTAGCTTAAGACCATTATCATGCATGATTGAGAAAATGTTATTGTCAGTAGTAAGTAATAATGAATAAACTATTAAGTCTTCCTGATATTCTTTCGAATGAATAAAATAGTCATACTGCTTGGATATTTGTACTTTATTTGATGCGCCTTTGCTAATCTTATTTTCAATCAAAATACAAGCAACATCAGTTTCTTCCTGTTTTCTAGAAATCTTTAAAAAGATATCTACTATTTGCGTTTTGTTATTTTTTTCATAAGGGTATTCTGGTTCGGCAATCACAGAATAGTTATTTGAGAAGTATATAATCCGTTCTC
>CAIYPC010000233.1 GCA_903927975.1 uncultured Bacteroidota bacterium
CACTCTTTCCCTACACGACGCTCTTCCGATCTCGAACGATGGGCACCACACATGCTTATTATAGTTCTTACATGGATAAAAATTACACATCGGATGAGCTATCAGCGGAAGTATTGAAAACATTGAGATCAGTTGTCCTGGACGAGAATATTTCTTCGATTGTAATAACAGTCCCCGCTAAGTTTCTAAATCCGCAACTTGAAGCAACTATAAATGCCGCAAAGATACTTGGTTTTAAACAAATACAGCTTTTGCAGGAACCCGTTGCAGCTGCCACTGCATATGGCCTCGGCTCGAAAATTAAAGAGGGATACTGGTTAGTATTTGATTTTGGAGGAGGGACTTTCGATGCGGCGTTGGTGAAAGCTGAAGAAGGGATACTTTCTGTAAAGGACACTGATGGCAATAATTGGCTAGTGTCATGTCAACTACAAATTGTCGGATAAAGGCGTTTTAGTTTTATCCTTGCATCGTTATGGGTGAATTGCCAATTGATTGACGATTCCTTGTTGTTTCGATATTTTTGCCACGCGGTTGCTTCTTTTCTGATAGTTTCAATGTTGTCGATTTTGCGGTTTAAGCAACGGTTCATTAATACATTCAATTCTATTTCTGCCATGTTTAACCAACTGCCGTGTTTTGGTGTATATACAAACTCGAAACGATCTCTTATCCGCTTTGCTTCAGCGGCCTCAAAGGTTTCATATAATGCCCCTGGTTTATGAGTAGACAGGTTATCCATTACCAGAATGATTTTACTTGCGTCCTTATACCATTCATCCGCTATTTTCCTGATGAAATCAGCCCAATCAGCCTTAGTTTTTCGCTCGGTTATTTCTATAAACCTTTTTCCTATCAGCGGTTCCGATGCTAAGAAAACATTGATTACTCCACATCGTTCGTATTCATAATCTTCCCTGGCTGGCTGACCGGGCTTCATCGGGATAGCTGTCCGTGTTTCCCGGATCAATTGTTTGGGTGATTCGTCCATACAAATCAAAGGAATGTGCTCATTATAAGGTCGTTTATAAATATCCAACACGCGTTCCATGTCTGCTACGAACTCGCCGCTTCGCATTGGCGGGATCACCCACCCCTTTACACGCCAGGGTTTTAATTCGTTTTTTTTAAGGTTCTTCTTATCGTTTCATAAGAGATACTTTCCACATACGCCAACTCCACCATTTTATCCGCCAACAGTCTTAATGACCACTTAGAAAACCCCTCCGGAACTTTACTACAGCTTAATGCTATTAAATGCGCTTCCACCTCACCGTCTACCTTCTTGCGGATTGTCTTTCCTGGCTTACGTTCCAGACTGGCCTCAAATCCATCTTCAACAAATCGTTGTTTAACCCGATCTATCATCCGCATACTCGTCTTAAGCACTCTGCATATTTCTTCATTGGTGCGTTTTTCACCAAGACCACTTTGGTCAACATTCAATAATATATATGCATTTCTTATTTCCTGAGCAGTATGCGTGCCCTTACTGATCATCGATATTAATTGATCCCTTTCCTCTTGCGTCAGGGTGACCTTATACTTTATCATAATCGGTTTTTTTGATAAAGTTAAAATTTTATACGACAAAATCAATATGACATTACACTAGGCGGTAAGGATCTTGATGATGCAATCGTAGATAATATCATTATTCCCAATTTAAGCCAAAATTACTCGATTGATTTTGTCTTAAATGACCCAGAAAAAAGGGAGTTATTGCGAGCTGCGGTGAAGTTTTATGCTGAAGAAGCGAAAAATCAACTCTCATTTAAGGCCAAATTCCCGATTTTGACTCAATTAGGTGATTTACCATTTGAAGACGAAAATGGTGAAGAACCAGAAATAGACGTGGAAGTTACTCAAAAAGACCTTGAAAAAATTTTTAGTCCTATTTTTCAAGAGGCC
>CAIYPC010000234.1 GCA_903927975.1 uncultured Bacteroidota bacterium
AGAATAATGAATTGTTGCTGCAAGATAAAACTTGAATCGAAATGCACGTAGAAAACTATTTAAATGGAAAGAATAAATGCATTTATTTAGATGCGACCGAAGTATCAACATCCCAATGACCGTTCAGTTTCAATACTTTTTCAATCACATCACGCACGCAACCATCGCCGCCTTTATATGGAGAAATATATTTAGCGATATGCTTTATCTCGGGAACAGCATCCGATGGCGCACAGCTTAAGCCAGTTTCTTGCATCACTTTATAATCGGGGATATCATCGCCCATAAAGAGAACTTGTTCTTTTTTTAAATGATGCTCTTTGATATAATCAAGCAGCTTTTTCTTTTTATCATCTACTTTGGTAAACACGTCTGCAATGCCCAACTTATTCAATCGCAATTTGGCAGCTTCTGAATCTGCGCCAGAAATAGCAAGAACTCTGTAACCTTTTTTCACAGCGAGCTGCAGTGCATAACCATCTTTGATATTCATTCGCCGCAATTGTTCTCCGTTATCAAAAAGAAGGATTGTCCCATCAGTGAGCACGCCATCAATATCAAAAACAAAAGTTGTAATATTTCTAAATAGAGGAAGAATATTCATAATAATAGTCAGCAAATTTATAGGTTTAAACCTATAAGGTTTTTAAAACCTTATAGGTCTTTGTTTGCAAGAATGCTCTCTGTCATCAGCTCATATATTTTTTTAAGATCGGGATAATCTTTAAGCAAAGCAAGATGTTTTTCGATTGTCAGTCTATCATTTCTTGCAGCAGGTCCTGTCTGCAATTCTTTCGGGGGAAAAGATAGAAGCCTCGAAGCTGTCTCATTTATCAATGGCAATAACAATTTGAAATCAACATTTTCTTTTTTGCAATAATCTTCTGTTAAGCCATATAAATGATTGGTGAAATTATTTACAATGATTGCGCCTACGTGCAGCTTCAATCTTTCTACATCATTGCAATGCTTCACATCGTCAGAAATCGTTTTTGCAAAATCATAAATCAGTGTGAGGTTTTCTTCTGTGTTTGCATCTACCAACAATGGTATTTCAGGAATATTTTCATTTTCTTTTCTGAGGCTTTGAAGCGGATATAGAATACCATAATTCTTGCTCACTTTTTTCAGAACGTCTTTAGAAACAGAGCCTGCGGTATGCACAATCATTTTTTTTTCGAGCAATAAATGTTTGTCGAGCTCCAAAAGCGAACTGTCTGAAATGGCAACAATAAATAAATCTGCATCGCGATTCAAATTAGCAAACGAAGATGCATAACCGCAGTTTAATTCTTTTGCAAGAAGCCGCGCATGTTTTTCATTCCTACTTATTATCTGAGTTATTTCGTGTCCAGCTTTTGAAATCATTCTGCCCAACACTGTGGCTACATTTCCCGATCCTATTATTCCAATCTTCATATCTTATTTTTGCATCAACATGAAGTTAGCACAAAAACTCGCAATCAAATATATCAGGGCAAGACTGCATATACTTGAATTGGTATCGAAAAAGAAAGCAGCGAAAAAAGCATTGAAATTATTCAGTACGCCAATGCTGAAATCAAAAACAAAAACTCCTCGTATATTTTCAAAAGGCGAAAAGCTTTCTTTCAATTTAGATGGATTAATAATCCGCGGCTATCGCTGGCTTCCTAAGCAAACACCATTAAAAAAGATTTTGATATGCCACGGCTTTGAATCGAACACAAAAAAGTTCAACACATATATTTCCGCATTTGTAAAAAAAGGATATGAAGTATTGGCATTCGATGCACCTGCTCATGGCGAATCGGATGGAAAAGAAATTACGCTGCCTTTATACATTAAAATGATAAAGGAGATCAATGATTGGTTTGGACCGATACAATCTTTTATGGCACATTCATTCGGCGGAACAGCCACCGCACATTTTTTAGAAACGAACTTGAATAATGAAGAAACAAAATTGGCATTAATCGCTCCTGCAACCGAAACAAAAACAGCAATAGATAATTTCTTTCAGTTCTTAGCATTGGATGAAGAAACAAGAGAAGAATTTGATGCATTAATATTTGAAAAAACGGGCAAGCCGCAGGAATATTTTTCTGTTCGCCGTGCAATAAATCATATCACCGCTCCGATATTATGGATCCATGATGAAGAAGATGATATTACGCCAATCAGCGATGTGCTAAACGTTCAGAAAGATAATCATCCCAACATAAAATTCATTTTCACAAAAGGGCTTGGGCATAGAAAAATCTATCGCGATGAGGAAGTGGTGAGGCAAGTGGTAGAGTGGCTGTGAGCTGAAGTTGATGGTTCATGGATGATAGTTCATAGTAAAACGATTATTAAAGATTTCACTATAAAAAATAAACTTGTTGATCAATCCTGAAACCTCCTCCTATGAACTATCAACTATGAACTGCTCGTTCAACTATTCCTTCCCTCAAGCATCGGCACAAAAGAAAAATTATCAAACTCTTCTTCTTTGAGAATGCCGCCTTCTTGTTTGGTGATGCGCAACATGCGCTGCACTTTTCCATCACCAACAGGTATTACCATTTTTCCATCCACTTTTAATTGCTCGATCAATTTCGGCGGAATGAATGGGGCTGCGGCAGTAATAATTATTTTATCAAACGGAGCATAAGTTGGCAACCCTTCAAAGCCATCGCCATAAAAGAATTTTATGCTCGGATATTTTTTGAGGAATTGAAAAGATTTGTTGAGATCGAATAAATTTTTTTGTCTTTCAATAGTAAATAATTGTGCTCCAATTTCAGCAAGCACCGAAGCCTGATAAGCACTGCCAGTCCCAATTTCAAGCACTCTCTCAAATGGCTTCACTTCCAATAACTGAGTTTGATAAGCAACTGTGTATGGCTGACTGATTGTCTGATTTTCTGCAATGGGAAAAGCTCGATCTTCATAAGCAATCTTATCAAATGCAGAGTCCATAAAATAATGTCGCGGAATGTGGAGCATCGCATGCAGCACACGCTCGTCAGTAATTCCCTTTTGTTTAATGGAATCAATTAATTGCTTGCGCATTCCTTTATGCCTGTACGTATCTTCAAATATTCTCATAAGCGCTGCAAGATAAGATACAAGGCTCAAGTTGCAAGGTACAAGGGACAAGATTCAAGGGGTTTCTTCTTGTCCCTTGTACCTTGTTCCTTATCTCCCAACTTTTTTCTTCTCATCACATTATTCTTTTGTAATTTTTCCGCTTATTAAATACTTTTTTATGTCACGATTGCTTAATGATGATGAAGTAAAAATATTCCACAGAGATGGATATGTTATTGTGCCGAAATTTTTCAGCGATGAAGAAATCAATAAACTCTATAGAACCGCCACCGCAGATTCGGTAATCAAAGAAAATGCGCTCGACCTGAATGATCAAACTGGCAAAAAAACAAAACTCACTTTGTGGTTCACGCCGGGCGACGATTTATACAGCCTGATGATCCGCAGCAACCGGATGGTAAATTCTGTTGCAAAATTATTGGACAGCGATTCACCCGTTTGTCATTTTCATACAAAATTGATGCAGAAAGAACCGCGTGTTGGTGGCGCATGGGAATGGCATCAGGATTATGGCTATTGGTATAAAAATCAATTTCTTTTTCCTGAACAATTAACTAGCGTGATGATTGCTTTAACAGAAGCGCACAAACAAAATGGTTGTTTGCAAGTAATAAAAGGCTCTCACAAATTAGGGAGAGTGAACCATGGTTTTGCAGGTGAGCAAGTTGGTGCTGATATGGAAATGGTGAACTACGCATTGAAAACGATGGAACTTGTGTATGTTGAATTGCAACCCGGCGATGCATTATTTTTTCACAGCAATTTATTGCATCGATCGGAAGCCAATCTTTCCGACAAACCAAGATGGTCAATCATTTCATGCTACAATTCTTTATCGAACCCAGCATATAATGATGATTCTGTTGCGTGGAAAATTCCGGTAAACATTGTTGCAGATGATTTATTAATGAAATCAACAAGCACAGGCGCATCGCTTGAAGGAGATTTTTTAAAGAAAGAAAAAGATCCTGCATTGAAAGAAACAAAGTGGGAAAAAGAGGTGAAAACAAACTAGAAAAACAGCTACCAACCATGCCAGGGTTTAAAACGGTGGCATGGTTCAATAAATTCCATGAAGAAAATATTTTTTCGCTCATTGCTGATTATACTTTGCATGTTGCCAGTTTTGGCATTCGCGCATTTTATTATTTTTCCGCAAGAGACGAGATGTATTTTAATCAATTTTTCTTCTTTTGAAAAAGACGGGCAGTTATATTACAAAAGCGATGTTTCCCTTCAAACAAAAAAACAGTTGAAACAATTTATTAAGCAAGCCCAATTGCGAGTGGATAGTTTTTGGGGAGGAATAACAGCCAGTCCAAAATATATTTACTGTGATAATGAAGCCGACTATAATAAATATGGAGTTCCGGGTTCACCCGCATGCACACACGTAAAATTGGGTTCTTATATTGTTATAAGCAAAACCGCAATAGACGCTGATATTATTTCCCACGAATTGGAACATGCTGAGTTCAAGAACAGGATTGGCTTTATGAAATACAGTTTCAAAATCCCGACTTGGTTTGATGAAGGTCTCGCCATGCAGGTTGATTTTAGAGATTATTATTCTGATGACACATTGAAATTAAAATCAAATAATTTTTTGAATTTACCCGATGTAAAAAAATTAAAAACAGGCGCTGAATTCGGAGCAGGAAATAGAGATGCCATTATGCTCAACTACATGACGGCAAAACACGAAATAAAAAATTGGATCACAAAAGAACGACTTGAAAAATTTGTGAGCGATATCAACACCGGAAAAAATTTTGATGAAGCATTTGCAAAATAAAAACCAACTAACAGAACAATGAAAACAACAACAGGCGTGCAGCTTTCCATTATGATGCTGCTGGAATATTTTATCTGGGGCGCATGGTATGTAACGATGGGCACGTATATGGGCGAGCATCTACATTCGACAGGATTACAGATTGGCGCGGCTTATAGCGCATTAGCAATAGCAACCATCATCTCTCCTTTTTTTGTTGGGTTGATTGCAGATCGTTTTTTTGCAGCACAGCGCATTATGGGCGTTCTTCACATTGTTGGTGCTGCGCTGTTATTCCTCGCAACAAAAATTACTGATAACGCTGCTTTTTATTGGGTGATTTTGGCTTACTCGTTATTATATATGCCAACAATTGCTTTGTCAAACAGCGTAGCATTTCATCAAATGACCGACCCGGGAAAACAGTTTCCATGGATCCGCGTGTTTGGAACTATCGGATGGATTGTTGCAGGATTAGTGATTGGCAATATGGGGTTAGAAAAAACGAACAGTACTTTTTATATCGCGGCTGGCGTTTCAGCGATATTGGGTTTGTATAGTTTCATTTTACCGAACACACCGCCGAAAGGAAAAACTGCCGATGCAAGTGCATCAAAAGCATTGGGAACAGATGCGTTCGTTCTTTTCAAAAACAAACCATATCTCATTTTTATAATAGCTGCGGTTTTGGTTTGCATACCGCTTTCATTTTATTATGGTTTTGCAAATCCTTTTTTAAATGAAATCGGCGTACAAAACGCCGCAACCAAAATGACTTTAGGACAAGGAAGTGAAGCTTTATTTATTCTTGCAATCCCTTTTTTATTTAATCGCATCGGTGTGAAAAATATGTTGTTGATGGGAATGACGGCGTGGATTCTTCGCTATATCTGTTTTGCTTATGGCAATGCCGAAGCAAACACATGGATGTTATATGCTGGAATAATTCTTCACGGCGTTTGCTATGATTTCTTTTTTGTAACGGGTTATATGTACACCGAAAAAAAAGCTGGAGAAAAAATAAAAAATGCAGCACAAGGGTTATTTACACTGGCAACTTATGGTGTTGGCATGACCATTGGCACTTGGTTCAGTGGCTATATTGTTGATCAACATAAGGTTGGTGAAGGACATGCGTGGAAAGATATTTGGTTTGTTCCTGCGTTCATTGCAGCAGGAGTGTTGGTTTATTTTATTTTATTTTTTAGAGAGAAAAAACAGATTGCGAATGCGGGGTAAATACAAGTCGGCAAAGTCAGAAAGTCAGTAAAGTCCGCTGGCTGTGCGAAGCGTCCTCGCTTCGCACGATTATTCTATCGCCTCTGGCGATGAAAATTGAAACAACTATCCGATTAAAAACCACAGCTCAATAAAAAACAAAAAGTACAAGTGAGTGACACAACGATGCTTCATAGTAGTTCGTCAAGCTCACTATCAATCGCTCGTCAAATAAAAAATATTTTAAATTCTAAACTACCGAACTAATTATGAAAAAAATTGCAATGCTCGGATCTGGTTTTATCGGGAGATTTTATGCAGAATCTTTGCTCGGGCAAAGAAGCAGGGATAATATTTTTAGCATCTATGCACGTCGTGAAGAAAGCGCAAAAAAGTTCGCGGCTGATTATCATTGTGAACATTGGACAACAAGTATGGAAGATGCAATCGCTCATCCGAGTGTTGATGTTGTATGCATTGCACTGCCAAATAATTTGCATGAAGCCGCAGTATTGCTTTGTTGCAAGCATAAAAAAGCAGTCATCAGTACAAAACCTTTGGGAAGAAATGCAGAGGAAGCAAAGCGCATGTTATTAGCGGTTGAAGAAGCTGGAATTTTCAATGGCTATCTCGAGGATCTTGTTTATACACCAAAATTTTTGAAGGCAAATGAAAGCGTGAAGAGCGGTGCATTGGGAAGAATTCTATGGGCGAAATCGAGAGAGACACATCCTGGTCCGCACAGCGAATGGTTCTGGGATATTGAGCAAGCCGGCGGTGGCTGCATGCTCGATCTTGGTTGTCATTGCGTTGAGATCGCAAGAAATTTTATTGGCAAAGATATTAAGCCGATTGAAGTGATGTGCTGGGCTGATACACAGGTGAAACCAATCGACGCAGAAGATCATGCTATCGGCTTAGTGAAATATGAGAATGGTGCGATCGGGCAATTTGAAGTGAGCTGGACTTTTCGCGGCGGCATGGATCTTCGCGATGAAGTGATGGGCACGGAAGGAACAATATGGATTAATAGTTTTTTGCGCACGGGATTTGAAATGTTCACCACAGGAAAAGGTGCAGATTATGTTGCAGAAAAAGCAGAGAGCAACTCGGGTTGGCTTTTTCCGGTTGGTGATGAAGTGAACGATCTGGGATATAATCACATGTTCACTGACATGTTCAACTCTATGGAAAAAGGAATTGAACCGAAAGAAACTTTTTATGATGGATATGTGGTGAACTCCGTTCTTGATGCAGCATATCGATCTGCAAAAACAAAAATGTGGGAGCCGGTGAAATTGGATATCTGGCGCGGGAAAGTTGGTGTGAGCAAGGACAATCATTTGGCAGAATATGATGCAGAACATTATCTCATCAAAGAAGAGACAACACATTTCGGCGCGAAGAAAGTGATACTGAAAAATAAAACAACGGGAAAAATTAGTGAAAGAACGATTCAATGATTTTATTCAGCAGCAGAACTCCAAGAATAGAGATTATAAAATTAGTTTTGAAGACGCACGTCATTGCGAGGAACG
>CAIYPC010000235.1 GCA_903927975.1 uncultured Bacteroidota bacterium
AATTTGGAAAGCATCTATGTTATTAGAAAAAACTGAAAAATTGGGCTTAGAAAATAGGGTCTCTACTAAAAAAACCGTCTTGGATTTTTTTGAGGATCAGATCGATCTTTATGCGCACCAAATTGCGATCACTGAACATGATAGAACGATTACCTATCAAGAACTAAACCAAAAAGCCAATGGCTTAGCTCAACAACTCCAGATCTGCGGGGTTCTCCCCGGCACGATTGTAGCCATCTACTTAGAGCCTTCCATAGAATTCATATTATCCATGTTGGCTATCTTGAAAGCAGGCGCAGCCTATCTGCCTTTAGATATTCAAACACCCGAGATCCGAGTGGAACACATTTTACAAGATAGCAAGCCGATTAAGATCATCACCAGTACACATTTAGCCACTCATCTTAACAAACACAAAGACAGCATCATCGCCCTGAACTTGCTGGCATTAGAAAAAGTGGCCGTGTTAGAAAAAATAGCTTCTCGCTCTTCCAGCGATTTACTGTATGTCATGTATACCTCCGGATCAACAGGTGCTCCCAAAGGTTGCATGATCCCGCATCGAGCTGTTATCAATTTAATTAGCAATAAAGAATTAATTCCTTATGATAAGGACGCGCGTATGGCCCATATTTCAAATGCGGCTTTCGATGCCGCTACGTTTGAAATATGGGGTGCCTTGTTACACAAAATAGGACTGTTTATTTTCCCACGCGCTAAACTACTTTCCATTGATGCATTTTCCGATTTTTTACAAAAAGAACGCATTACTATTTTATTTTTAACGACGGCCTATTTTAATTTAATTGTTCATAATAAACCTGAGTGTTTAGATAACCTGCGTTATTTGTTGTTTGGAGGAGAAAAATCTCATCCCGATATTACGAATCTCCTACTCAATAGGAAAAAGTCCGGTAGTTTAGATCATCTCCATATTCTTCATGTATATGGGCCCACAGAAAACACCACTTTTTCAACTCAGTATCGGTTGAAAGATAATGATCATTATAAGAAAACCGTACCCATTGGATCGCCATTAGCACACATTAGTCTCTATATTTTGGATGAGTGTTACCAAGAAGTTCCTGCTCATGAACTTGGAGAGCTTTACTTAGGAGGAGACAATCTTAGCTGTGGTTATCTAAATGATGAAAAAAAAACCAAAGAGCATTTTATAGTCCACCCTACCACCCAAGAGCCGTTATATAAAACCGGAGATTTTGCTTACCGAGATGACCATGATGTAATTCATTTTGTAGGAAGAAAAGATAGCCAAGTCAAAATCCGAGGTCATCGTGTAGAGCTTAGTGAAATTGAAAACACCCTGGCTCATTATGAATTTATTGATCAAATATTCGTCGATATTGTTTCAAACCCCGATGAGGTCGTAATAGTCGCCTATATCATTCCTGTGCTCAAAGGTGTGATCCGACAAACTAATTTCTATTATTACCTACACAAAAATTTACCAGACTATATGATCCCAAAGAAAATTTATCTCATTGACAAATTTCCTCTGAATCAAAATGGTAAAATTGATAAAGAAGCACTCCGCAATATGCGTTTAAAAACTATTTTTGACGCGCATGAAACCCATCTTCCTGCCAACCGAATTGAAACTATTATTGCGACTACGTTCAGTACTCTATTAAATGAAACCACTATCAGTACCAAACATAATTTTTTTGATCTTGGAGTCAATTCGTTAATCGTTATGGAAGCATGTGCGAAATTAAATCAAAAAATAAATACCAATAAAAAAATAGACGCCATAGACTTCTTTACCCATCCTACTATCGAACTTTTGGCTCAATACATTTCTGATAACAAAGAAAATAAAGAACTGATCAACTGCCCTAATAGGGCTTCATTACAACAAAATGCGTTGTTAAAGAGGCGCCATGAACGAACATAACGCTCAAAACTCAGAACCATCTTTATCTGATATCGCTATTATTGGAATGTCCTGCCGGTTTCCAGGAGCCAATAATATAGACGAGTTTTGGCAAAATTTGATCACAGGCAAAGAAACAATACAAAGATTTACGCCAGAAGAACTATTAAGTAGTGGCGAGTCAGAAGAAAAAACACACAACAAACGCTATGTGAATGCACGTGGCATTGTGGCAGGACCAGAGTTATTTGAT
>CAIYPC010000236.1 GCA_903927975.1 uncultured Bacteroidota bacterium
CATAAAAAATTCAAAGAAATAATGTTTCCATCCGTTGCCGGGGAGTTTGTGAAGATCATGTGCGTGGGTTTCCATTTTTTGAGTTTCGAGTTTGTAGTTTATAGTTTGTAGTTCTTTATTCGATATCACTAATTTTTTATTAGCAGTTTCATTGGCAAGATTTTCTCTCTGACTTTCGGTCTTTCGGACTTCCTGACTTTCCGTCTCTCTTCATTCACAATTGACCATTCATTGCTCACTACTTCTTCCTCATTACTCAAGCTGATATTGTTCTTTGATAAATGCTAATATGCTTTTGCCTTCTTTGTTCACGTCTTTTAAGCGTTCTATTAATATTGACATCCCATAACTCCACACTTTTCTATTAGCATACGCTTCATTCAGTAATTTCTTTCCTTGCTCTGTGAGCGGAACAGGAATGTTTTTATTTTTATTCAAACCGATAAAATCAAAAAGCTGACTATAGATATGCTGATCGGCAAGTGCGTTGTTCATCAAATTAGCCTGACCATAAAAATTTCTTACTATCAGGTCATATTTCAATATGCTGTCAGCGACTGCTTTATTCCTTATCAATCTTAATCCACCGCTATTTTTTAATTGTTGTATTGTTCCATCATTATAAATAAAATCAGCGAACCCAAGACTTTTGTTCCATAAACGAAAAGCGTTATTTGAGTTGTTGATTATTTCAGGCGATGATAAAGCATCCATTAAGCTATCTATACGAGTCATTGTCCTATTTAGGCTTATTAATACTTTATTTGATAGCAATGTGTCCGCTTTAATATCTTCAACAAGGGAATGTATATATTCTCTCTCATGATTATGTTCTGCTAATTGCTCACGCCAGTTCTCTGCCAGAAATCCGCAGAACACCGCGAGGAACAACATAAAAAATTCAAAGAAATAATGTTTCCATCCGTGACCGGGCGCTTTGTGAAGATCGTGTGCGTGGGTTTCCATGTTTGAGTGATAAGTGAAAAGTGATAAGTGATAAGTTCTTTATTGCAAATCGTATTCCTGACGTAATTTTTCCTGTATCCTTTTGTTCATTTTTTCATAATCATCATATTGCTTCGCCGATGCTCCCCTGCATATAAGTTGATATATCCCTACTATATTTATTGCTTCTGTTCTGTCAAACTCATTGGGCTTGGCAAAATGAAACGGGAATACATCTTTGCTTTTTTCGTATTGTCGCAGAGCATCGATCAAATATAATTTAGCACCGGGATTTATTTTATTATACCATCCCATATCATTGTGCTTTATCAAGTAGGGTCCTAAGTGAGTATCTACATATTTGGATTCATATTCATTTCTCTTTTTCACGCTGGCAATTGTCTCTGATATATTACCGATCAGCTTCTGTAGCTCTTCGCTCTTAAAATAACGCAAAGAGCCTGAGTTTTTAAGTTGATCGAGTATCGCATCATGTGGCTCAAAAAGATGTGGACTCAGTGTCATAAAACCACAACTGAAATTAATTGTAAATTCTTTAGAGCAATCGGCTATGCTACTATCCAAGAAATATTTTTGCAAAAAAGTGAGTGCAGAATCTCTTCTAAGCCGGTTCATATTTACAGTTTGAATTGCTGCAGAATCAGCTTTCAATTCAGCATAAAAACTTTTGGCTAACTTCGCAGCTCTTTCTTTTTCCGCGTGCTGTTCCCTCATGTTCTCTGCAAAAAAACCAAGTAGCACAGCGAGGAACAACATAAAAAATTCAAAGAAATAATGTTTCCATCCGTGGCCAGGCGCTTTGTGAAGATCGTGTGCGTGGGTTTCCATCTGTTTCGATGTTAGATGATTGATGTACGATGTTAGATGTCTTATATTCCAAGTTTCTTTCGGTCATTCGGACTTTCCGGCTTTCAATCTTTTCATTCATCACTCAGCTGTTCTCTTCAAGTAATGCAATTAATTCTACAGTGCCCCATGGAGCAGCTCCAGAAAATTTATATACTGGTCTTGATAAAAAAGATGCGGAATTTTTTTCGGGGGATTGAGGCTTTGGTTCTTTTCGAAATTTATAGAGGTAAATTATACTGATATAAAATTGCCGAAGCAAATTCAAAAATCATTTACACTGCAAATCTGTTGTTCGGCTTTTATAACCGTTTACTCACAATTTTCCCGTTGATGGACACTTGCCAGTTTTGATTTAATGCGTCTCAGACATTCTTCAATATAACTATATTCTTTTTCATTTCACGATCTTGCATTTGCAATTTTCACACTTGGTTTCCCGTGGCTTCCACAGATTCATTTGGTCAATTTATTTCTGATTTTTCCTCATTCACCATTCACCACTCACTTCTTCATATACTGATATAAAAATGCCGCAGCAAATGCAATGATTGGAAATTATTCTCAATGAGATCACCTGATTATCATTGATCAGGAGCATGCGATTATTATCCAAGCTGACCCCCTAATTATTACAAAGCCGATCATGGTGTAAGCGATATTTAAAAGAGGTTGTTTTAACATCCATAAAA
>CAIYPC010000237.1 GCA_903927975.1 uncultured Bacteroidota bacterium
AGCACTTTTTCATTTGTCATGCGAAATATTTTGTTAAAACCTTTATTTTGCGGCAAAATTAGCTAATCGCTGCCTTACTTTGTTCGCGATTTAAGTTTAAAAATTTAATTTTGAAATCTGTGCCTAATTTTATTGATAACATTGCACGAAATTTGAATGTTGATTTGTGATAATAGCTTTAGTTTTTGATTGATATAGCAACGAAACAAAAACATACTGACGCAAAATTGGCCGAATGAAAAAAATTGTACTATACCTTTTGTTAATCTCTGGTCCTATTGTGGCAAACGCACAATTTGATAAGTTGAAAGATTCTGTGGTGGAGGTTTATGGTTTTGTGATGGCAGCCGATAGCCTTACTGGAATCCCAGGCGTTACTATATCAGTTAAAGGGCGCAACCAAGGCACGTTTACAAATGATCAAGGTGTGTTTGATATTGCTTTGTTAAAGGGCGATGTGATTGAATTCACAAGCATTGGTTATAAACCCATTTTAGTGACTATCCCCAGAAATATCCCCGGTAATCAATATAGCATGATTCAGTTAATGGTAGAGGATGCTAAATTGTTGCCAGCAACCATCATCAAGCCACGCCCAACACGTGAGCAATTCGAACGTGATTTTGTGAATACCAAAGTGCCTGATGATGATATTGAAATATTAAGACAAAACACGGAAGCTGCAAAACGGAGAATATTGCTGCGTGGTTTGCCAAGCGATGCAAGAGAAGCTTCCAACTATTATCTACGTAACGCTTCAACCAAATACTCATATCTAGGCCAAGCCCCGCCTCAAAATATTTTCAATCCGCTTGCGTGGGCTGATTTTATTAAAGCATGGAAGCGTGGGGATTTCAAGAATAATAATTAGTCTCGTCTGAATAACTGAACTTGATATTCAATGATCAAGTAAAATACACTTTCAGAATCCCGTTTCTTTATTTTTCACAATTGTTCTTAAATTGAACATTGATTATTGAGCGAATGTTTCAACGGAGTTTAAACTTCTATCTTTGCCCTCACTAATTTTTTTCAGATGAATATTTCAGTTATCGGCGCTGGCGCCATGGGCAATGGCATTGCGCATGTATTCGCTCAAAATAATTTTTTGGTGGCCTTGGTTGATGTGAATGCTGATCAATTACAAAAAGCATTGCAAACAATTTCAAAAAACCTCGACAGACAAATTGCAAAAGGCACATTAACAGAAGAACAAAAAACATCTACACTATCAAACATAAAAATAGAAACTGATATTGCAATTGGCGTGAAGAATGCAACGCTCGTAATTGAAGCCGCCACAGAAAATACAGATCTGAAATTAAAAATATTTAGGCAGATTGATGAAGCCGCGCCTGATGGATGCATATTAGCAAGCAACACTTCTTCCATTTCCATCACAAAAATCGCTGCGGTTACCAAACGCCCACAATCCGTGATTGGCATGCATTTCATGAATCCGGTTCCCATAATGAAATTGGTTGAAGTGATCAATGGCTATGCTACATCAAAAGAAACAATAGAAAAAATTATTGCATTATCAAAACAACTTGGCAAAATTCCATGTGAAGTAAATGATTACCCTGGTTTCATTGCTAACCGCATTTTGATGCCGATGATCAACGAGGCAATTTATAGTTTGTATGAAGGCGTTGCCGGGGTTGAAGAAATTGATACCGTGATGAAGCTCGGAATGGCACACCCAATGGGACCTTTGCAGTTGGCAGATTTCATCGGGCTTGATGTTTGCTTTTCCATATTGAATGTGCTGCATGATGGGTTCGGCAATCCGAAGTATGCGCCTTGTCCACTGCTAACGAACATGGTGACAGCCGGATTTCTCGGCGCAAAAAGTGGAGAAGGGTTTTATAAATATATTGCGGGAAATAAAGATTTAATAGTGAGCGAAAGGTTTAGAAAGTAAAGGCTCAAAAAAACTTACTAATTAATCTTACAAAATAAAAAAGACTTCAAAATTGAAGCCTTTCAAAATAATAAATTCTCATCTTATCTTTTTTTGCCCATTCCTGCAATCCACGCAATAACTGCGCCTGCAATGGCCGATATAACAGCAAATGCAACAGCATCCACAAGTACCGCTGTACGGCTTGTGAGCCATGATGTAGAATATTCAATAAGACCATAAGAAGCCGATATGAGAAAGCCGATTATTGCTCCGGTAACCGCGCCTTTGGTCACTGTTGCAATGCCTGCTTTGCTGAAAATATAAGCGAACAAAAAGCCGTAAAGAAGGTTGCCAATGATAAGATATAGGAAGAGTATTTTATCCGGATCGCGGGCAACATTTTTTACCGGACCTGCATGCGCCATAGAAAAATTTGTGAGAAGTACACCGTAGGCAAGATATCCCACAAAGAAGAATATTACACCTCCGGCAATACCGGCGAGAATGAATTTGTTCGTGTTCATAATAGTTGTTTTGGGTTTTTTAATATAACAAGCCATAACTAATATAGCCAATCGGCGCGGGTTTCGCAAGTTTTTCTGGTGAGTGGTCAATGGTGAATAGTGAATGGCAAGTTAGTTTGTTATCAATAAAGCAATGGCTATGCTTTAATGATCTCGGCGTTTTTCAAATCTTTGATTTTATAAATGATTTCCTCTGAAATGCGCTTTGGTACTGCAATTTTCATGACACAGAATAATTGCAGTTCCTGTTGAATGATCCTGCAATTATTTTGTTTGATGATGTTCATAATTTCACTCATCATCGTGTAATCAAACTCAATCTTAAATTCTTCTTCAACATTTTTTTGTACCATCGGCACTGTTTGCAGAACCAAAGCAGCAGCAGATTTATAAGCACTGATCAATCCGGGAACGCCAAGCAAAGTGCCACCAAAATATCGCACAACAATCACCAGCACGTTCACTAATTTTTTGCTGTCGATTTGCCCGAGAATTGGTCTGCCTGCGGTTCCTGAAGGTTCGCCTGCATCGCTCACGCGAAAATTATTTCCATCAAGCCCGAGGCGATATGCAAAACAATAATGCGTTGCTTTGGAATGTTCTTTTTTTATTTCATTCATCCGCTCTTTAAATTCATCCGAGTTCTTAATCGGATATGCATAAGCAATGAACTTGCTTCCACGCTCTTTCACTTCATTAACGCCAGTGCTTTCAATCGTATAATAAAAATCTTGTTCGCTCATAATTATCCAAATGCTATTAAAGAAATTGCTCCGAGTGATAAAATAATCCCAAGCCAGTTTATGATTGATAATCTTTCTTTGAAAAGAATCCATGCCATCACTGCACTAAAAAAAACAATGCCCATATTATTAATTGGGATGATGACAGAACTATTGCCAGCGTTGGCTTTTAGCACTTTCATCATGCACCATAAAGAAAAATAATTCGGCACCCCAATGCATATACCTGCAATAATGCTTTTATAAGAAAATTTTTGCTTCCCTGTTAATAAAAGAATGACAAGTGTGATGGTGCCAATCGTTCCGGCAACCATAAATGCGGTAATGAGAAATATGTTGTAGTTACTATCATTCAAAAAACGCTGCTCAACATATTTTATCAACGTGTCCAATAGGCCGCTGCTAAAAAATAAAACAGCAGGAACTATTATTAATAAGGCAGCACTAAGTTTGATGTTTTTCTTTTCATTGTTGTTTGATGAAGGGGGCAAACAAGTAAGCACAACAGCAATCAATGCAATCACAATCCCAATGATTTTTAGCGCTGATATTTTTTCACTGTACAGATAAACAGAAAAAATAAAAGGTATTACCAGCGATAATTTGAATGCAACAGAAGCAACAGCAACACCAATTTTTTGTGTTGCAAAACCAACCACATTAAAAATTGCGATGAACATAGCTCCCATCAATAAAGCATATTTGAACCAAGGCTCATGAATGGTAGTTGCATGAAAAGGTGTGCTGCCATTCATTATAGAGCCAGTAATAAGACAAGTGAAATGATTGAACATGATTGCCTGAAAAGGCTCGATGTTGTATTTTTCAATAACCTTAAAACAAAGTGTGAGATAGGAGGTCAGCACAATGCTTCCAATTAAGTAAAGCATTTTAGGAGTTTGGGTTTTGGTAATAGTTTATGGAATCTGAAAAAATATTCTCACTAGAAATCAGTGTTTCATTTTTCAAAGAAGCCGCATCAACACCATTTTCTATTATCAATTCTCCATTCTCAATTATTCTTGCTTCATCCCATATTTGTTCATCAATAAAAGATTGTAGCAATTTAGCGCCGCCTTCTATCAAAACACTTTGAATGTTTAATTGATAAAGGGTGTTTGTAATTTGTCGCGCTATGCCGCCATCATTTTTTAATTGATAATAAAGCAAATTATTTTTTTCTTCATGCTTAATGGCATTGAAAATAATTGTCCTGCTTTTATCATTAAATATTTTTTGTGACTGAGGCAATCGCAAATTCATATCCAGCAAAAGCCTTATTGGATTTGCTCCAGACCAATGTCTAACATTTAATTCGGGATCATCAAGCAAAGTAGTGTTCGTTCCAACTAAAATAGACGCTTCCTCACTGCGCCATTTGTGAACAAGGCGATTGGTAAATTCATTCGAGATAAAAATTCTTTTATTATCAAGGCTACTAATTTTGGTGTTGCTGCTTTGCGCCCATTTCAAAATAATATATGGGCGATGTTTTGTATGAAAAGTAAAAAAGCGTTTGTTTAATTCTTTACACTCTTTTTCTAAAACATTTTGTTGCACTTCAATTCCCGCAGCTAATAATTTATCAATCCCTTTTCCATCCACTTCTATAAAAGGATCGCGACAGCCAACAACAACTTTTGGTATTTGCTTTTTAATGATCAAATCTGCACATGGAGGTGTTTTGCCGTGATGAGCACATGGTTCTAATGAAACGTATAGAGTTGATTCAGAAATCAAATGTTCATCTTCTTTCTTTACAGAATCAATACAATTCACTTCCGCATGTGCGTTGCCATATTGTTGATGATATCCTTCTCCAATAATTCTTTCATCATGCACCAATACTGCCCCTACCATTGGGTTCGGCGCAACATCGCCTGCGCCTTGTTTTGCAAGTTCGATGCAACGCTTCATGTATATTTCTTCTGTGATCAAATTGATGATTTATTAGGATAATCTCGCAAAGGCGCAACGGCGCGAAGAAGAGCAACAATGCAAGAAAACCAAACGTTGCGTCTTTGCGGCGTTGCGAGACAATGTTTCAAACCGCAAAAGTAATTTATTTAAGTTTGCCGAATGACGATACAGGAAGCACAGCAACAATTGGGTTCTCAGTTGAATCAGATTTATCATGAAAGAGAAGCTGCATCTATCGCAAATCTTGTGATGGAAAATATTACATCATGGAAAAAGATTGATCGTGTTATAAATAAAAATGGTTTACTCTCTTCAGAAAAAATTGAATTGCTGAAAAAATATTCCGAAGAATTATTGTCTCATAAGCCCCTTCAATATGTGTTGCATGAAGCGTGGTTTGCAGGCATGAAATTTTATGTTGATGAAAACGTATTGATACCAAGGCCCGAGACGGAGGAGTTAGTGGAGTGGGTAGTTGAGAGCAGGATGACCGATGACCGATGGTCGATGACCGAAAAGCCATTCACTATTCTTGACATTGGAACAGGTAGTGGTTGCATCCCGATTGCGCTGAAAAAAAAATTACCTCAGGCAGAAATTTATTCTTGTGATGTTAATGAAGGCGCATTGAATGTTGCTAATAAAAACGCAGGTGATAATAATGCAGCAATTAATTTTCTTCATCTTGATTTTTTGAATAAAGAAAAAAGAGATTCACTTGGCTCCTTTGATATTATTGTTAGCAACCCCCCGTATATCCCAGTAAAAGATAAAGAGACAATGCAACAGAATGTGGTTAGCTATGAACCGCATCTAGCTTTGTTTGTAGAAGATAATAATCCTTTGATATTTTATGAATCAATTGCAGATTTTGCAAAAGAAAAATTATCTCCCAACGGAAAACTGTTTGTTGAAATTCATGAAGAGCAAGCTTCCAATGTTAAGAAATTGTTTTCTTTTAAAGGCTTTGATCATGTTGAAATAAAAAAAGACATGCAAGGCAACGAGCGAATGATAAAAGCAACGATGTTGCTATAATTAATTTGGCAGGCGATAATGGTCATTTTACTTTTGCGCTGCCTTAAGAAACTGACCATGAAAAGCAAATTTTTTTTATTATTAATATTATTTTTTTCAATCTTCTCTAATTTATCCGCACAAGAAAATGGTGCGTTGATAAAAGATTCTTCATGGACTGCACATTTTCAGATGACAATTATTACCCAGGCACACTCTGGTTTTAAAGCTGCTTATAGTGGCACAAATAGTTTAGACGACAGTGTTGAACATGGAGCAACAAGCATTACCTCCACATTATTTTTGGGAAGAAAATTATGGAAAGGGTCTGCCATCTATTTAAACCCTGAGTTATCTGGTGGTAGAGGGCTTAGCTATTCCGTTGGGGTTGCCGGTGCTTTGAATGGAGAAACTTATCGCATTGGAGATCCTGCTCCTGCGCTTTCAATAGCAAGGTTGTATTTACAGCAAAGTATTTCGCTTGATAGAAAAGATTTCAAAAGCATTGATGATGCCACCAATCAGGTGAAAGACGAAGTTTCAACAAATAGAATTCTTATTACTGCAGGAAAATTTTCCATGTCTGATTTTTATGATAAAAATTCTTACAGTCATAATCCCCGTTCGCAATTTATGAACTGGAGTCTGATGAGCAATGGTGCGTGGGATTATCCTGCGAATACGAAAGGATATACTTTCGGTTTTGTTGCCGAATTAATAAAACCAACATGGGCGTTACGCATTTCAAGCGTTGCTGTTCCAAAAATTGCTAATCACCCTGAAATGGAATATAGATTCGGCAAAGCACATTCCGAAACTGCAGAGTTTGAAAAGAAAATAAATATTCACAAACGACAAGGAGCAGTTCGTTTGTTGGTCAGCTATATGGCATCACGTGCTCCAACTTATCAGCAAGGGCTTGGTGCATTAAAAACAAACGACACAACATTGCTCAATGTGATATCGGGCAATGCGACAGGAAGTTCATTTGGTGGAAAGAAGACTGGTGTCTATCTCAACTTTGAGCAAGAGATAACAGATAACATTTCTGCATTTGGGCGTATTGGATGGAATGATGGAAAGCACGTCACATGGGCGTTTACAGAGATCGATCAAACACTTCATGCAGGCTTTTCTTTGAAAGGCAGTAGATGGAAAAGGAAAGATGATGTGGCTGGTATTGCTGTGGTTGTAAATGGCATTTCGTCTGATCATAGGGCATTTCTAAAAGCTGGAGGTTATGGTTTTATTATCGGCGACGGCACATTGAATTATGGGAATGAAGCAATTTTAGAAACTTATTATAATGCTAAAATCTATAATTGGTTTTGGCTCAATTTCGATTATCAGTTTGTAAATCACCCTGCATATAACAAAGACAGAGGACCCGTGCATGTGTTTGGCGTTAGGGGACATATTGAGATGTAAGATTTTTGATGTGTGATGTACGATTTCTTGTGAATGGTCAATGGTGAATAGTGAATGTTTCTCCCAACTCTGAACTCGAAACTCAAAACTCGCAACTCCTTTCTTTCCGACTTCCGGTCTTTCTGACTTTCCGACATTTCAATTCCTCAACCTTTCAACCTCTCAACTCTTCAACATTTCAACCCAACTTTATGCGCTTTGCGTTTTCATTTGTAATTTTCAGTCATGAAATATTTTTTCATTATCCTATTGTTGATTGCCTGCAATAATTCATGGGCTCAGTATAATCCAGAAAATGTGGATCCCAAGGCAGCGCAGCTTTATTCAAAAGGGCTGGAAATGGCCCATGATGAGCAGTTCAAAGAAGCCATAGAGGTGATACAGCAAGCTTTAAAAATAGATTCTTTGTTTGAAGATGCCTATCTGTCAATTGCTGGCATGTATGGTCAATTAAAAAATTATCAATCGGCCATTGACAATTACGAAAAAGCAAAAAGCATTGACAGTGTTTATTTCATCGATTACAATCTTTCTTATTCAATTGATCTTGCAGGCAAAGGCGAATTTGAAAAAGCTTTGGATGCAGTGAATGTTTTTTTAAGTATACCAAACCTTAACGAGACGAGCATTAGAGCTGGTAGCTTCAGAAAAAGATGTTATGCTTTTGCAATTGACTACGCAAAAAATCATCCCCAAGCCAACTATAAATTTGAACCCCACAATTTAGGCGACAGCATCAACACGGAAGTTTCTGAATATTATCCAACACTAACAATTGACGCAAACAAATTGATTTTTACAAGACGTGTTAATAATGATAATGAAGATTTTTATGAATCAGATTTTGTTGATGGCAAATGGAGCAAAGCAAAAGGACTTGAAGGAAATATAAATACAAATATGAATGAAGGTGCACAAAATATTTCGGAAGATGGACAATGGCTGATATTTACGGGCTGCAATTTTCCTGAAGGTTTTGGTAGTTGCGACTTGTACATTTCATATCTCGATAAGGATGGATGGAGCACAGCGGAAAATTTGGGAAGAACAATCAACACAGAATTTTGGGAATCTGCACCATCGCTTTCCCCCGATAAAAGAGATCTATATTTTACGAGCAACAGACCTGGCGGTTATGGTGGCAATGATATTTATGTGAGCCATCGTCTCACCAATGGGCATTGGAGCCCGCCTGAAAATCTTGGGCCAGAAATCAATACGATTGGCGAAGAAAGCACACCATTTATTCACGCCGATAATCAAAGTTTATATTTCACATCAAATGGCCATCAGGGCTATGGTGGAGATGATCTGTTTGTTTCAAGAAAAGACGCAAATGGAAAATGGACAAAGCCTGAAAATCTTGGATATCCAATTAACACAATAGAAAATGAAGGAAGCATTGTGATTACTGCTGATGGCAAAACTGCATATTATGCAAGCGATCGCGCTGATAGCCGTGGAGGTCTTGACTTATATAGTTTTCAGGTACGCGATGACGTTAGACCGGCAAGGACAATATGGATCAAAGGAAAAGTGTTTGATGCAAAAACAACAAAGGGGTTGCCTTCCGCAGTTGAACTGATCGATTTATCATCAAAACAAATTATTAGCAAAGTGCAAACAGATGAAACAGGAAATTACTTCATCACACTTCCTCTTGGAAAAGATTATGCATTCAATGTGAACCGCAAAGGATATTTATTCTTTTCGGAAAATTTTCCACTGAGTAAAAAACAGCCAGACTCAACATACAATATTGATATTCCATTACAGCCAATAGAAGCAAATGCAGTTGTGGTTTTGAAAAATATTTTCTTTGATGTAAATAAATATGATATCAAAAATGAATCGCAGGTTGAGCTTGATGAAGTAGTGGATCTAATGAAAGAAAATCCAACTGTAAAAATCGAGATCAGCGGTCATACAGATAACGTGGGCAAACCAATTGACAACCAAAAACTTTCAGAGAACCGCGCAAAAGCAGTAGTGACTTATCTTACTGCAAAAGGAATTGATACAAAAAGATTATTGTTCAAAGGTCTTGGAGATACAAAGCCAATCTCCGATAATAAAACAGAAGAAGGCAAAGCAAAGAACCGGAGAACAGAATTGAAAGTATTGAGCAAATAAATTTGTCTGAACCGTGATTTTAACCTGATTGCAACGGTTAGAGACGCGATAAGTCCCGTCTCTACGTCTCATATTCCTTTCGCCATACAAAAAAATCACTAAAAGTTTTAGTAACAAGTTTTACATTTGCCCAAACCTTGTCCGTTTATGACCGATGAATTATTGTATCAGCTTGCCCTAACACAAATCCCGAATATTGGCTGCGTTCAGGCAAAAATTTTGATTGCACATCTTGGCAGTGCCTTTTCTATTTTCAACACAAAAAAATCTCAGCTCGAAAAAATTGATGGGATCGGAGAAATAAAAGCAAAATCAATTGCGGCGTTCAAAGATTTTTCAAGGGCAGAAGAAGAAATAGCTTTCATCAAAAAATATAAAATCACTCCGTTGTTTATTACTGATGAAAATTATCCGCAGCGATTATTGAATTGTTATGATCCGCCAACCATTTTATTTTATAAAGGCAATACTAATTTAAATGCTTCAAAAATTATTGCAGTGATTGGCACTCGCAACAACAGCGATTATGGAAAACACGCAACAGAAAAATTGATCAAAGAATTAGCGAATGAAAATATTTTGATTGTAAGCGGTCTTGCATTTGGTATTGACAGTATTGCACACAAAGCCTCGCTAAAAAATAATTTACAAACAATTGGAGTGCTCGCTCATGGTCTCGATAGCATTTATCCTGCGGAGCATAGTGGCCTTGCAAAAAATATGTTGAAGCAAGGTGGCTTGCTCACAGAATTTATGAGCAGCACAAAACCCGACAGGCATAATTTCCCTGGTCGTAATCGGATTGTTGCAGGAATGAGCGATGCAACAATTGTTATGGAAACTAATATTAAAGGTGGCAGCATGATTACGGCAGAGCTTGCCAATGGATATAATAAAGATGTGTTCGCTTTTCCGGGAAAAATAACTGACAGCAAAAGCATAGGCTGCAATTATCTTATCAAAAACAACAAAGCTGTTCTGCTCACAGATGCAAAGCAATTGATTGAAGCAATGGGCTGGGAAGAAAAACAAATAGCAAAACCCAGAAAACAGAAGGAACTATTTATTGAATTGAGTATGGATGAAAAAATCATCATCAATTTATTGAACGAAAAAGAAACAATGAATATTGATGAAATCAATTTCAAAAGTGGGCTCAGCAGCAGTGCCGTGGCAGCAGCTATTCTAAGTCTAGAACTGCAGAGTGTTGTGGCAAGCTTGCCAGGGAAAATGTATACCCTAAATGCCTAAAGGGACTTGTTCGACTCTCTGTGTTATTTGGATTTCCCCAATTCGCAGGTTTTCTCTTAAACACATCAAGTTGGTTATATAAATCATCCAAAAATCAGGGTTCATACAACCACAAATTCTAAACAACAAACCACAAACGGAAAGCCGTATTTTTGCCGCAAATTTTAAAACGATTGTCATGGCAGCAAAAACTGATGTGTTCCAAAGTCCGGATTATTTTCTAATGGACGAACTGTTGACCGATGAGCAGAAACTGGTTCGCGAATCTGTGAGAACTTATGTAAAAAAAGAAATTTCTCCAATCATAGAAGATTATGCACAGCGTGCAGAGTTTCCTCAACACATAGTAAAACAGTTGGGCGATCTCGGCTGTTTCGGCCCAACCATTCCTGTTGAATATGGCGGTGGTGGATTAGATTATATCAGCTACGGATTAATGATGCAGGAATTGGAGCGCGGTGATAGTGGTGTTCGCTCAACAGCATCGGTTCAAGGATCGTTGGTAATGTTTCCGATTTATCAATATGGCAGCGAAGAGCAGCGAAAAAAATTCCTTCCAAAATTGGCAAGTGGCGAATGGCTCGGATGTTTTGGGTTAACGGAACCAAATCATGGATCTGATCCATCGAGCATGCTCACAAATATTAAAGAAGATGGCGATCATGTTATTTTGAATGGAAGCAAAATGTGGATCAGCAATGCGCCCTTTTCTCAAGTGGCTGTTGTTTGGGCAAAAGATGAGCAAGGCGATATTCGCGGAGTGATTGTTGAACGTGGCATGGAAGGATTTTCAACGCCAACAACACATGGTAAATGGAGCTTGCGTGCATCAGCAACTGGTGAACTAGTTTTTGATCATGTGAAAGTTCCCAAAGAAAATATTCTTAACGTAAAAGGATTGAAAGGTCCATTGAGCTGCCTCACAAAAGCACGCTATGGCATTGCTTGGGGAACGATTGGTGCAGCAATGGATTGCTACGACACGGCTTTACAATATAGCAAAGAACGCGTGCAGTTCGGAAGACCGATTGGAGGTTTTCAATTACAGCAAAAAAAATTGGCAGAGATGATCACTGAAATCACCAAAGCACAATTATTAAATTGGCGCATGGGTGTTTTAATGAACGAAGGAAGAGTGACACCGGCACAGGTTTCTATGGCAAAAAGAAATGGATGCGAAATAGCTGCGAACATTGCAAGAGATGCAAGGCAAATGCTTGGCGGCATGGGCATCACCGGCGAATATTCTATTATGCGCCACATG
>CAIYPC010000238.1 GCA_903927975.1 uncultured Bacteroidota bacterium
CAATAAAAAATCCATGCTCCATTCAATCCTACAATTAATTAATTTTGGCTTTCGCCATGATTAAGAACATTTCTTCTTTTATTAAGATCAAACCCGCCCTTGCAGTTGGTTTCCTGTTCTCTGTTTCAAGTCTTTTGTTTGGAACTTGGGTTGCTTCAATCCCTGGAATTAAAGAGCGGCTTGGCTTTACAGATGGCAGCCTAGGCTTGTCATTATTGCTTTCACCGCTTGGTGCCATCACGGGCATGTTGTTTTCAACAAGAGTTTTCAGCAAAATACCAGTTGGCAAATGGATGATGATTGGGTATATTCTTGTTTGCTGCATCATGGCTTTGCAGATCAATTCAATCAACCGCACGATGTTTTGGATCTGTTTGTACAGCTACGGACTGTTCAGTTTTCTAAATGGCGTATCATCCAATGCAACGGTAAATCTTCTCGAAAAAAAATATAGTAGGTTAATGATGAGCACCTGTCATGGCATGTATAGTCTGGGAGGCGCAGTGAGCGCAGGTTTGGCGGCATTGCTATTTGCAGTGCATGTTCCATCGGGCGTGCAAATTGTATTGGTGGCTGCTGTTATTATTGTTGTTATCATTTCTAATAAAAAATATTTGCTTGAAAATAATGAGATCATTCATTCAAGGTCAGATTTCAAATTGCCATCACTCACCATATTGGGCATTTCGTTTATATGCATGGTAAGTTTTATGGCGGAAGGCTGCGTGGCAGATTGGAGCGCTATTTATTTTAAAGAAGTGTTGCATTCTGCCAAAGCATTCATTAGCCTTGGCTATGCAGGTTTTTCGGTAGCCATGACCGTTGGAAGATTGAACGGAGATTCTCTCATCACAAAATTTGGAAGCAAAAGAATTGTAATTGGCGGCTCATTATTGTCGGCAACAGGATTTTTAATTGTTGTGCTGGCGCCTGTAGTGCCAATTGCCATCACAGGTTATATTTTAGTTGGCTTTGGCTGCTGTTGCATTGTTCCTGTTCTTTTCAGGGCATCTGCAAATATTCCCGGAGTGAGCACTGTGGAAGGTTTCGCGATGGTGACAACAGGAGGGTTGATCGGCTTTCTCACCGGTCCATCTGTTATCGGTTTCATTTCTGAAAAAGCTAATCTTTCAAAAGCATTGTCATTATTGATTTTGATGGCATTGTTGGCTGCGTTCGCTGCATGGAAAAATAAATTCATATTGAACAAAGAGCCTGTAACGGAATCGTTGGCTTTTGATGAACAGATTTATTAAGAGAAATCCTTAGAGTATCTTTTTAATGATTTTCAATATTTATAATGATTATGGTTTTGTAGATTGACCAACTACTTGGAGCGTCATTGCGAGGAACGAAGCAATCTGATCTCACAAGTTTGATCAGATTAAAATTTATAAAGCAGATTGCTTCGTTCCTCGCAATGACGGAAACTCCCTAATTAAATTTAAAAAACTTTATTTGGGAAATTTATCAGCTAAAAAGAGAAAGCTGCAATTGATTTGATTTAATTTTCTTTCTTGGAATTATCTGTTCATGTTTTTTATCAATACAATAAACAGGAGTTTCTTTATAACGTGAAGCAACAATAATCTCGGTGTTGCCGGCATGCTCCGTAAAAATTGTTTCTACCAGTTTCATGGTATTATTATTTTTTGAGAGATGCGATAATATAAGATGTGAGAGCTGACTGCTTCTATGTTTCAAAAATAATTCCAACGCTTGTGCATTCGATAGATGACCATTATCCCCGCTGATCCTTCTTTTCAAAAATTCTGGATAGGAACTTTTTGATAACATATCCTCACAATAATTCGATTCTAAAAAAGCAACATGACATTGTTTGAAATGTTTTATAACATGCGAACACGCCGCGCCAATATCAGTGAACACGCCAATATTAATATCATTGCCAGATATCATAAAGCTATGCGGATTGACAGCATCATGAAATTTTGGGAATGCTGTTATTAATAATCTACCAATAGAAATTGGCTGATAGGAATTGAAAGAACGTATAAGATGTTTTTCGATTGGTATTTTGCTCGATTGAAACGTATCATCCGTTATATAAACAGGCAATTGATATTTTTTTGAAATACCTGGAACGCCGGTGATATGATCATGATGTTCGTGAGAAACAAAAATTGCTTTGACGCTATTCATCGAAAGCCCGATTCGATTCATTCTCTTTTCTGTTTCCCTGCAGGAAATGCCAGCATCAATCAGCACAGCTTCGGATTCGTTGCCGATATAATAACAATTGCCATTGCTACCGGAATTGAGCGAGGTAATGAATAGAGACATAGAATGCTAAAAATAAGAAAACTTGGTTGGCTAAATATTAGAGGCTGTGTATTTATTTTTTCTTGGCAGAATCTATTCCCAATTGATAGGGTTATTAAAATAGCATAAACAAAACACCGACTTACATTCATTTTGTGCAGAGTAAGTTTCTTATGAAAATTTTATCAAGTATTTTGACCTTCCAAAACAATTTCAGCTTTTTTCAAAATTCGACAAGATCCCAAAAACCTTGAAGGTTTTTCAGATCGTCAAAATTAGTTTTGAAGGCCAAAATAAACCTTCAAGGTTTATCGGTTTCTCCGAATATAAAAGTTGATCTCGTAACCTGATTTCCGAAACCAATTTAGATCCTTAAAATGGCTTTCAAAGTTTGAGAGAGCAAAAACAACAATAATGCTCACCACTAAATAAAATTGACCCAAAGTCCCTTCTAATTCGAGTATATTAGTATAACTAAAACAATCAACATGCGCATTTCAATTTCTTCAACCTGTATTATATTATTGTCGTTGTTTATTATTTCCTGTCAAACAAAAAATTCTGACATGAAAGAAAAAGCAAAACAGGAAATTGCTCAAGCTGAAAAAGATTTTGAAAAAATGACTGCTGAAAAAGGACTTAAAGATGCGTTTACTTTTTATGCAGATAGCAATGCTGTTGTTAAAGGGCAAAATGATTCTCTAATAAGTGGAAAAGACGGAATCAGTCATTTATATGGAGCACAAGGTTTAACAAATGTGTCGCTCAAATGGTCGCCTGATTTTGTGGATGCCTCTGAAGATGGAACGCTTGGTTATACTTTTGGAAAATATGTTTGGCAATCCAAAGACAGCACGGGAAAGTTGAGCGAATACAAAGGCGTCTTTCATACCGTTTGGAAAAAACAGCATGATGGTTCATGGAAATATGTTTGGGATTAATTTTTATTTTTTTCCAGTTCCCAGCCACAGCAGCGCATCAATGATTAATTTATTCTGTATTTCATTATCAAATTGAAAAGATAATTCTTTATTCGTATGATTATCGTAATCAATTTGGTTGTGCCCCATGTTCATGTAAAGCATTCTATAATTTGTATTTGTCCAAACAACAGGGTAGTGGCCGCTGTGCCATATTTCGTAAGGCTTTGGACCTGTGCCAAGCGGGAAACTTGTTGAATCAATCGACAAGAGAATTTTGATTGAAGGATTTTTTGTGAGATCTTTTTCCCAGCTATACCATTCGTTTGGAGAAGATTTAAATGTTGTTGGCAAGCGACGTGTGGCTGGATGTGTATTGTCTTCTACACGTAAGATTGCAGAAGTGGGGTGCCATGTATTTCCTTTGTATTGACCCGCGCCGATAAATTCATTGTGATACCAATCCCAATTTTGTGGAAAGTCAGATGGCGTTAATGCAAAGCCTGCAAAGTGAAATCCAATCCATCCTCCACCATTCTCCATGTATTTTTTAAATGCCTCTCTTTGCGAAGAATCATCAGGTCGCGTATCTAAAAAAAGAACCACCTGATAACCGGCAAGAAATTTCGCGTTCATTTTTGTCCAATCATTTGTTGAGTCATACGAAAAGCCGTACTGTGCGGCTATCTTGGGAAAAAATCTATTTGCCTCGTGAACAAAACTAATATGTGCAAGATCATTTCTCTCTGTATAAAATGCAATGACCTTAAATTTTGGTTTACTTGTTTGTGCTTGAATAGAAAAAAAAGCAACGACACAAAAAAGAAGATTGAAGTATTTCTTAGACATCAGTATTAATTTAACTTGAAGATAAAAGAAAATAGTGAATGGTGAGTTGTGAATGATTAATACTGAGTAATTGCTAATTGGAGATGGAATCTAAAATGAAATACCCACAATATTAAATTTACTTTTGCTGACGGCTATTCACAATTCACCATTCACCATTCACCATGCTCAGCCCGCTAGATAATTATTTTCAGAATCAGGAAGAGCCTGTTAAAAGCTGCATGCAGTTTTTGCGAATGCATATTCTCAAGCTGGATGAGAATATGTCAGAAGCGTGGAAATACGGGATGCCATTTTTTTGTTATAAAGGAAAAATGTTTTGCTATATCTGGTTCCATAAAAAATATCAACAGCCATACATTGGCATTGTAGCTGGAAGTAAGGTTGATGATAAAGATTTATTAAATGAGAAGCGATCGAGAATGAAAATTTTATTGATCGATGCGAATAAAGATATTCCTGTTAAAAAGATAAATGACATTTTGAAACAAGCTTTGGCGTTTTATAAATCAGAGATGGGCTAATGGTTCATAGTTCATTGTTGATAGCACTGATCGAATTTTCAAGAACTGCTATGAACCATGAACTCTCAACTTCTAACTCTGAACTCCCTTCCTTATCTTTGCCGCTCAGAAATTTTGTTCACCACGCAAGTGTCCTTAAAATTTCAAAAACTATGGCAGCATTGCACAACCGCGTTTCTCAAAAGGAACTGAAAGAAAGATTATATCTGGAGACAGAACCCCGCACTACAATTTCATTTTATCAGTATTTTTTTATTGAAGACCCGAAGAAATTCCGTGATGATTTATATGAATCATTGAATGCATTAAATGTGTTCGGGAGAATTTATGTTGCAACAGAAGGCATTAATGCACAGATAAGTGTTCCGCAAAATAATTTCGAGTTGTTGAGAAATTGTTTGAATGAAATCGAGCCGCTTAATAATGTAAGATTGAATATTGCTGTCGATGATGATGGCAAATCGTTTTGGGTGTTGAAAATAAAAGTGCGCGATAAAATTGTTGCAGATGGAATTGCCGATGCTTCATTCGATATGCGTAACAAGGGAAAATATGTGAGTGCAGAAGATTTTAATAAGCTCACAGAAAACCCTGATACGATTGTTGTTGATATGCGCAACCATTACGAATATGAAGTAGGACATTTTAAAAATGCGATTGAAATCCCTTCCGATACTTTTCGTGAGCAGTTGCCCATGAGCGCTGACATGCTCGATGGGAAAAAGGATAATAATATAATTATGTATTGCACGGGTGGCATCCGTTGTGAAAAGGCGAGCGCATATCTTTTGCATAGAGGCTTTAAAAATGTTTATCATCTGGAAGGCGGAATTATTAATTATGCACAACAGACGAAAGAAAAAAATATTGACAATAAATTCATCGGAAAAAATTTTGTGTTCGATGATAGGCTTGGTGAGCGTATAACAGAAGATGTGATCGCAAAATGCCATCAATGCGGAAAGCCAGCAGACTCACATACCAATTGCAAAAACGATGCCTGTCATTTGTTGTTTATTCAATGCCATGAATGTGCAAAAAAATATGATGGCTGCTGCAGTGACGAATGTCAGGAGATTTATAACATGCCCGAAGGTGAGCAAAAGCAAATGCGCAAAGGAAAAATGAACGGCATGATGGTGTTTAATAAATCGAAGCAGAGATTGAGACCGAGGTTGGGAGAGAGGTGAGGAGTTGGTTGGTTGATAGGTTGAAAAGTTGAGTGGTTGATAGGTTGAAGGGTAAGAGTAGTAATAAGTTGAAAAAAATTGCAAATGAATATTATTGATGTTAGAAAAGATACGATTGGATGTTCAGATAAAATTTTTTTGAATAGTGCTGGCTCTTCGCTTCCGCCTAAAACAGTTCTTGAAAAAATGAGTGATTATCTTCAACAAGAAGAATTGCTTGGAGGTTATGAAACTGCGAAAATAAGAGCAGATGAAATTGATTTGTTTTATAAAGAGACTGCAAAGCTATTGAATTGCAAACCTGCGAACATCGCTTTTGCATATAACGCTACAGATGCTTATGCAAGAGCATTGTCAGCGATTCCATTTAAAAATGGCGATTATATCCTCACTACAAATGATGATTATATTTCAAACCAAATTTCATTTTTGTCTCTTCAAAAAAGATTTGGCGTGCAATTGATCCGTGCAAATAATTTGGAAAACGGTGATATTGATCTGATGCATTTTGAAGAGCTGGTGAAACAATATAATCCCTTGTTGGTTGCCGTTACACATATTCCCACAAATTCTGGTCTTGTTCAGGATGTAGAAACTATTGGTAAAATCTGTAAGCAATATGATGTTTGGTATTTGGTAGATGCTTGTCAGTCTGTTGGGCAATTGATTGTTGATGTTGAAAAAATTGATTGTGATTTTTTGAGTGCAACCGGAAGAAAATTTTTGCGCGGACCACGCGGAACTGGTTTCTTGTTTGTGAGTGACGAAGTGTTGCAAAATAAACTTGAGCCATTGTTCATTGATATGCGCGGCGCTGATTGGATAAGTGCAAATGAATATGAAATGCAGATGGATGCAAAGCGATTTGAGATGTGGGAATTTTCTTATGCAACCGTCATCGGTCTTGCAGAGGCAATTCGATATGCGAATGAAATCGGCATAAAAGAAATTTATGAGTATAATAAGCAACTTGTTAAGAAATTAAGAAATGGATTGTCTTCAATTTCTGGAGTGAGGGTTCTTGACAAAGGTTCTGTGCAGGCTAATATTGTTACATTTCATATAGATAATAAAGCGTTGAATGAAATACAAAATATTTTAAAGAAAGAGAAAATCTATTTTAGTGTGAGCATAAGGCAAAATGCTATTATTGATTTTGGTAAGAAAAATGTTGATTGGGCAATCCGGTTCTCGCCGCATTATTTTAATACTGATCAAGAAATTGAAAAAACTATTGAGGTAATTTCATCGATATAAATAAAACAGAAAAGATTATTTCCGAATGTCAAAAATATCTAAACTCGCTTCTTCTCTTGGCAAACGTGATGAAAAACCCAACCAGCTTTTAGCTGAAGAAATTTCAGAGAAAAATGATGTTAATGCTGTGAAAGAATTGATTGAAAATCTTCACAACAAAAACAAAGACATTCAAAGCGATTGCATTAAAGTGTTGTATGAAATTGGTGAACGAAAGCCGTCGCTCATTAAAGATTATGCAAAAGAATTTATTTCACTTCTTGATAATAAAAGCAACAGGCTTCAATGGGGCGCAATGACTGCACTTGATACAATTGCCAATGAAAATAAAACTGCCATTTTTAAAGTGCTCCCAAAAATAATGGCTATTGCAGAAAGTGGATCTGTTATTACGAGAGATCATGCGGTGAACATTTTGATAAAACTTTGTGCAGAGAAAAAATTTAGTGAAGATGCTTTTGTCTTGTTGATAGAACAATTAAAAAATTGTCCGACCAATCAATTGCCGATGTATGCCGAAAATGCAATGCCCATTATGAATGAAAGGAACAAGCCCATTTTTATAAAAACACTAACCTCTCGGCTTTATGATATTGAAAAAGAGGAGGCGAGTGGAGAAAGTTGTGGGGAAGTAGAAGGGTTGAGTGGTTGAAGTGTAACAAGATGAATAGTTGATAAGTTGAAAGGTTGAAGCGTTGATAAGTCAACAGCTATCAATTATTCAACTTCTCTTCTTCCGGGCTTTACTGACTTTCGGTCTTCCCGACTTTTCAACTAATCAACATTTCAACCAGTCAACTTCTCACTCCAAATTCCCCAATGAATACAGCACATGCTGATATGTTTCTTCATCGCTTAATTTTTGCGGCACAAACTTTTTACCAATCACTTTTTCATATAGCTCAATATATCGGTTGCTGATAACCGTTACCCAATCATCTTTCATCTCGGGCATGGTTTGTCCTTCTTTGCCCATGAAATTATTTTCAATCAGCCATTCGCGTACAAATTCTTTGCTGAGCTGTTTTTGCTTTTCACCTTTTTGCTGGCGTTCTTCAAATCCATCAGCATAAAAATAGCGTGAAGAATCTGGTGTATGAATTTCATCTATTAATACAATTTCATCGCCCATCTTTCCAAATTCATATTTTGTATCCACCAAAATCAATCCTTGTTTCTTCGCTATTTCTTTTCCACGCTCAAATAACGCCAGTGTATAGTTTTCCATCAAGGCATAGTCTTTTTCACTGGAGAGACCACGACTGATAATTTCTACTCTTGAAATATCTTCATCATGTCCAACTTCTGCTTTAGTGGCTGGCGTAATAATGGGAGCGGGGAAATAATCATTTTCTTTTAAACCTTCAGGCAATGCAACACCACAAAGCATACGTTTGCCGCTGCTGTATGTGCGCCATGAATGCCCTGTCAAATTTCCCCTAACGACCATCTCTAACCGAAGAGGCACACATTTTTTTCCAATGGCAACATTTGGTGCAGGCACATCCAATAACCAGTTCGGGCAAATATCGCTTGTCGCTTTCAGCATGTATGACGCAATCTGGTTCAGCACTTGTCCTTTGTATGGAATTGGTTTTGGCAATATCACATCGAAAGCTGAAATGCGATCAGAGGCGATCATCACGAGCCATTTGTCATCAATGGTATAAACGTCTCTTACTTTGCCACGATAGAAATTTGTCTGATGAGGGAATTGTAATGTTTTCATGATAGAAAATAATAATTGATGAATGCTGAATTTTATTTTGCTGCTGCACAATC
>CAIYPC010000239.1 GCA_903927975.1 uncultured Bacteroidota bacterium
ACAATCCGCAATTGTCAATCAATTATGGAATCACTTCAATACCAGCAATCCTTTTCATCAAAGGTGGCAAAGTGGTTGACAAACTTGTAGGTGCGCAACCTAAAAGCAATTTTGTGAAAAAGATTGACGCGCATATTTAATTTGTGAAAAGATTTAAAATACAGCCCTGAAGATTTCAAAGTCTTCGGGGTTTCTTATTTTCTTTTTGTGACAAACGATATTGCTACTATTAACATCGTTGTAGCCTGTCCCGACTTACTCGGGTTCACTTACTTGCACAGTTGGAATTTTATTGACGCTGTTGAACCTCAGAGTCACGATGACACGGTGAAACACAGAAATTCTCCATGTTGCATTGTATTCTCTCTGTCTCCGTGGTTCATAAAAAGCAAGCATGCCACAGTTCAGAACCGCGGCATACTTTGAAATTGAATCTTAAACCGCATAGCGAATAGTGAATCGTCAAAAATCATTATCATCAAGCACACCCGAGCTATTGATGCATCTTCCCAGCACTCACAACCGACAACTCACTATTCACCACATCAGCCCAATTAAAAACTGAAAGATCAGGCTGCATTTTTAAAATAAAAGTAGCATTGAAATCCTCATGTGTAGAAGAACAATCGCCATTGGCGAGCACAAGATTTTCTCCAATGATGTCAAACAAAGTCGTGATATCAGTTCTGTAAATAATGGCAACTTTGTGCGCTTCTTTATTTGTAAAATCAGATGAAATAATATGAAACTGAAATTTGTCGAACGATATATTCGCAATGCCAAACGAATCTTTGAGATTCGGAATAATATTGTTGAGCGATTTAACATACAAGCCTATCGCAAAACCAATTTTATAATGAAGCGAATTTGCTTTCGGGTTGTTGGCGATCATTTGTTCAAAGCTGTTGCAATTTTTTTCTTTGTTATAAATCTGCGATTGCATCAAAAATTCTGCGTAAGTGTCATTGAAAACATTTCTTTCAAATTCAGTTTGTGATTTTGAATCAATGATATGTTTGAATGCAAGTTTGATCAATGCTTTTGCCATATAATCTGTTTAAATTTTATTTAGATGATGCACAGCTCAATAGAATTCCTGCGGTACAAGGGAGTGACACAACGATGTTCAATAGTAGCAATATCGCTTGTTCCCAAAAAACAGTCAATCATCCCGCCGCATGAATTGATAATGCCAGATCATATCCACCAGTGCTTGTATTCGCAGTCAGTGTTGCCATTTCATTCGTGGTTCCATCGCTGAAAACATTATCGCCGCTCCATGTTATTGAGTTCTCGCCGTGTGCCGAGTATAAAGATGTTTTATAAACTGCCTGAGTGATATCGTCCGGAAAAGCAATCTGCGTTGTGAGTATCGAATTATTACTTCCTTCATTGCTGCCATTTGCCGCGCTATAGACCTGCACATGAATATGCGTCATTCTTCGTGTGTACCATCCGGGATAAATGCTTGTGAATTTCACCTGACCGTTGCTATCGGTTGTCTGTCTTCCGCGAAGAAATGTATCGCCGGTATAATCTTTCGTGCCGAGATAGCCGGGCTGATTTGCATAACCAGAATAATAACCATCCTTATTGCAATGCCAGATATCAACAAGCACATTTGCCAGCGCAAGGCAACTATTATTCGTGTTTAAAATCGTTAGCGTGATGTTGAGCGGAAGACCTGTCTGCGTTCCTTCCGTAATATTAGTGCGAACAAGCGCCGATCCTCTGCTTGTATAAAGCGGATAAGGACCATCAGTTTCAGAATTCGTAACGGTGCAGGATCCGTTTGTTGTGTTATCGCCAGAAGATGATGAACTGGTTGCTGTATCTTTTTTGCAGGCTTCTATAATCAACGGCACTGAAGTGGCGCTTACTAATAAATTCCGGATAAATTTTGCACGTGATTGTTCCATGATGATTTTCATTTTAGGTGATAAACATAAAGTTTGAAATAAAAGCCCGCATGTTTTTGGGGTTGATGAGAAATACACCCTAAATGAAAATGAAGTTGCCTGATTGAAAGAGAGTGCAGACGAATGGAGCTAATGTGCCGATGAATAAAAAAAATCCCGCCGAAGCGGGACCTGGATATTTAAAACGGGGTATCATCAAACATAGTCTGTCAGTAGGATATAGCTGTATGGAAGTTGTTATTGTCCTGCGTATTATATGATGATTTTTTTGCCAAAATATTTTTCAACTTTTCTCTGGCTTTCGACAAGTTTGATTTTGATGCGCCAATAGAAATTCCCAACTGAGTTGCAATTGCTTCGTGTGACCATCCCTCCATTACAAAAAGATTGAATACAGCTCTGTAGCCTGGGCTTAATTCACGAATTGCGCTGACAATTTCTTTGTATGATAAACTGTCGAAACCATTGCTGCAATGATCTGCAATATCTTCCGATTCTTTATTAATGAGTTTGATTTTTTTGTGGGCAATATTTTTTCGATAGTGATCAATGCATGCATTGATAAGAATTTTTTTAAACCAGCCTTTTAGTGTAGCCAGCACATCATCATATCGCATTTCATCAAACTGATGAATGTATTTAAACAGCTTAATAAATGCTTCATGTGCAACCTCCTCGGCACTGTCTGTCCCGTAAACATAACAGGTTTTGAAAGCAAAGCTGCTCAACAAATCATAAAGCTGTTTCTGTCTGGCTCTGTCGTTATTGCGACAGCCTTCCAGCAGCATACTAAGATGTGCATTGGATGAAATCAAATTAATAAGACTTTAGAGTAGAATTTGGTATGCGGAGTAATTATTATTGTTGTAACGTCAAAGTAAATAAATATTGTATCTGTGAAGTGAATTTTATCGGTTAATTAGCAAATTGTGCCGTTAGAAGTTGGAAAAGTTAGGAAGATAGGAAAGGCAGAAAGGAAATTTGAATATAAACTACCATTCTTCTAGACTTTCGAACTTTTTTGACTTTCAGTGATATTAGCTTTTTTTCCACGCTTCAATAAAGTCAGCATAACTATTACTGATTGGCAATTCAACATTAGATAGTTTTACTTTTTTATTCAGGATAGATTTTATTTTCGTAATAGAAACTATATAGGATCTGTGTATCCTTTTAAATTTATCTGCAGGAAGTTTTTCAAGAACATTTTTTAAAGTCATTAATGTGAGCAGTGGCTTTGCAATTGTGAAATGTATTTTGATATAATCATCGAGGCTTTCGATGTATTCAATATCATCTATTAAAACTTTCAGCAATCTATATTCTGAATATACAAAAAGACTTTTGCTTTGCTCTTCAGTGGATGATTGTTTATAACGATTATATTCAATCGCCTTTTCGACTGCTTTGGAAAAACGGTTAAAATCAATTGGCTTAAGTAAGTAGTCCAATGCATTCAACTCAAACCCTTCATAAGCAAATTTTTCATAGGCTGTGGTAAAGATGATTATTGGCTTTTCTTTTAAAGATTTTACCAATTCAAGCCCGTTGATATCAGGCATGTTAATATCAACAAAAAGTAAATGAATATTCGCATGGCGCAAAAATTCTGCGCCGGAAATGGCATCATCAAAAACGTGTAGCAGTTCTAGCTCAGGAAATTTCGAAACATATTCTTTAATCAGCTCGAGTGCGAACGGCTCATCATCTATTGCAACACATCTTAATTTCATTTTGGTGAAATTTTTTCTTATAACTTATCAACCTTTTCACACATGCAACGTCAATTGTACCTCATAAAAACCATTTTCTCTAGTGATGTTCAAAAAATGTTTATCATGATAAAGATATTCCAACCTTTTTTTTGCATTATCGATTCCAACTCCTTTTCTTTCTTCATTGATTGTAGAACTGAAAATTTTATTTCTGCAAAAAAACGTGATGCTTCTAGTTTCAGCAAACAATTTGATTTCAATCCCTGTTGGCTCGTGCTTACTAATCCCGTATTTGAAAATGTTTTCGATAAATGACATCAATATCAACGGTGCAATTTTTTTATTTTCGACATCTCCATTTATTTCGAGATCAATATTTACTTTATCGCCAAGCCTCATACGCTGCAAGCCAATATAATCTGCAATGCAGTTAATCTCATTTTGCAAAGGAACATAGTCTTCGGTTGCTTCATCAGTCACATAGCGCATAATGTTTGAAAGCTTCATAATGCAATCAGCCGTGTTCTCATTTTTTGTGACAGCGAGCGAGTAAATGTTATTGAGCATATTGAATAAAAAATGCGGGTTTATCTGGGCTTTCAAAAATGAAAGCTCAGCATTTGCTTTATCTGCCTCAGCTCTTGTTGCACGCTGTTCTGTTTGGTACCAGCGCTGCGTGATGCTCACAACGGCACTAATACCAATCACCATAACAAATAAAAAAATGCTGATGGCATCAATTCTTTTCGGTCGATCATTCTGTTGCATATCAGGCGGTAGCCGAAAGCCTTCCCTGTTTGGCGGTTCGCGAAATGGTTGAATATTATTTTCTCTTTCGGGCAAATGGACTTGACGGTTTGATGAGAGCAGATTATCGAATGGTTTTATAACGCTGACAAGAAAAGCCAACAACAAAATGATGGAAAAATAGATGATAAATTTCTTTTGCAAATAAAATTTCGGCACCAAAAAATATGCATTGAAATAAAAAACCGAAATATAGGTAACGAAGAAAACAAAATAGCTAATAGAAAAAAGAACAGATGAAATATTCGACGCTTCAGGCTGCCCCGATATAAAAAGAAGTGGAAGGCTTAAAAAAACAATCCAAACAATTATATGTGGAATAAAGGAAGAAGCTTTTGCTTTAAGCATTTACAAAGTAATGAACTTGATATAATAAATATTTCAAAGTGTCGGCAACTTGGCAAAATGTGAAGGTGTTCAGTGATGAATGCGTTCCAATTCCTTCCTCTCGTGTTTGTATTTAAATACAAGGGGAAATAAAATACCAAGCAGCAATGCATAACCGGCAAATGAAAGCCAGATATTGTGCCAGTCTCTTATTCCATTGGTCGTAAAATAATCTACAACCCTTCCGCTAAAAAAACCACCGAAATATGCGCCAATACCGTTTGTCATCAACATAAATAATCCTTGTGCACTGGCTCTGATTTTGATGTCTGCTTCTTTTTCCACAAACAAAGAGCCAGAGATGTTGAAGAAATCAAAAGCCATCCCATAAATAATCATTGATAGTATTAATAAAACTAAGCCATTGCCAGGATTCCCAATCGCAAAAAGCCCAAACCTGAATACCCAGGCAAATATGCTCATCAGCATTACTTTCTTTATTCCAAATCTTCGTAAGAAAAATGGGATTGTCAAAATGAAAAGCGTCTCGGAAATTTGCGAGACAGATAATAAAAGACTCGGATGTTTTACTGCAAATGAATCGGCATAATTGTTTTTAAAATCCTGCAGGAATGTGCTTCCAAATGTGTTGGTGATTTGCAATGCCGCACCAAGCAAAATCGCAAAAATAAAAAAGATAAACATTTTTCTTTTCCTGAATAATACAAATGCATCTAATCCTAACGATGAAATGAGCGAACCTTTTGCATTTGATTTTGCTGGCGGGCAATTCGGCATTGTGAATGAATATAGCCCCAATAATAAGCCAGATGCAGCACTGATGTAAAGTTGAAGCGGGCTGATGGTCCAGCCGTTTAAATCAACAAGCCACATAGCGCATACAAATCCAACAGTTCCCCAAACACGAATGGGCGGAAAATCTTTCACAATATTAAATCCTCTTTGTTCAAGCACTATATATGAAACAGTATTGTTCAGGGCGATGGTTGGCATAAACATCATTGAATTGAGCAGCATGATCCAATACATAGTTTGATGATCGGTTACTTTCGATGCGCTGAATAGTAATGCAGCACCAATGATATGGCATATTCCGAGAACACGCTCTGCATTCACCCATCTATCGGCGATAATCCCTAACAATGCGGGCATAAACAAAGACGCAAGCCCCATTGTGCCATAAATGCTACCAACCTCGGTGCCATTGAATTTGAGCACTACAATCATATAGCCGCCCAAAGAAATCAGCCATGATCCCCACACAAAAAACTCAAGAAAGTTCATTGCCGTAAGCCGGAACTTAATACTCATCTGCCATTGGTTTGATTAGAAAAGATCGGATTAGGAAAGATAACAAATTGTGAATGAAAGATGATAATGTCTGAAGCACGATCTTATCCTTATTTTACCAATTTAGCTAATGCGGTGGCTTCCCCTTTCAACCAAATCAACTTTTCAACTGTTCAACTATGTGAGCATTTCTCTAAAAATGCCCGATTAATCATAAATTGGAATGATTTTCGTTTTAGAAGATAAAACATTTGATATGCGGTTTTTATTTGTCTTTTTCCTGTTCATTTCTGTTCGCGGGTTTTCGCAATGGAAAGACTATAAAATTGGTGTGAATAACGACACGCTCAATCGTGTTGACAAAAAAAACCAAAAACAAGGTAAATGGGTCATTCATCACGATGAACTTCGCGGTGAGCCTGGGTTTGAAGAGGAAGGGGAATATAAAGATGACAGAAAGGAAGACATCTGGCGCTTATATAGTCTGGAAGGGGATGTAATAGGCTTGGAACGGTATAAATGGGGAAATAAGGACAGTGTATCTCAATATTTTACCAAGACGGGTGAATTGATCCGTGAAGAAAGATGGAAGGCTTTGAACCCTGATAAATTATATGATACACTCGAGATTGAAGATATTGATCATCTGGATCATTATAAAACAGTAATCGTTAAGAATGAAGGCGCGGGCATCAAAAACGGTGAATGGAGATATTATGACGCCACGACCGGCATGATATTTAAAACAGAGACCTACGAATTGGGCAAATTAATAATCCCTAAAGCATCATCAAAAAATTTAGCACTAAATGATTCAACAAAATCTGTTGCAAAACCAAAAGAGGTGCAGGATTTCGAAAAGAAAGGCAAGGGGAAAAAGAAAATAAAATATGTTGATGGGTCGGTGAATTACTAGTCGCTTGATGGATGCGAGATACTAGATATAGGAGATGCTGATAGTACAATTGCTCCTTCTTTTCAGAATAGAATTTCATCTTTGCTATAACGAAATAAAAAACCCTGAAGGTTTGTTGCCAAAACCTTCAGGGTTTTTTATTTAATTCGCACCACGGTTTCAAACCGTGGTGTGGTATTGGAATTTATTAAAATGCTTTCTTCTCTTTTTCCTCTGCTTTTTGCATTGGGTTATTTGTTTGTGGAATGCTGCGCAGTGCTTGTTGTTTTGCTTTGAACACCTGGAACTTGCTCTCTGTTGTAACAACCGGCCAACTATTATTGCTGTCATCAATGTCAGCAGTCTCGCGATTTGGATCTAGTTTGATAGAAGCGACTTCTTTATCTTTCATGAACACCTTAGTTACATGGCCACCATCTTTCCGCCAGATCTGAGCTGGAATACGCTCAACTTCTTTAGTTCCGTCTTTATAAGTCCATTCAATAATAATTGGCATCACCATCCCACCTTTATTGGTGAACTGCAATTCATAAAACTGTTTGCCCGCAACTTTTTGTTTTGTTGCATCATCTAATGGCTCATCGTAACGTGTTACATGTTGCGCGAATTTTGTCGTGTCATAAGGAACTTGTCCACGTGTATATTTCCAATAAAAATCACGGAGCGATGTATCAGCATCAACCGCAAACGTGATGCTCTTATCTTCGCGATTGCGATCTTTAGAAACATCTTCAGGATATTTAGACGACATCGGTTTATCAATACTTTTCATCGCGATGCTATCGATCTTTGCAAGAGGATGATCAAAATCTGGCGTGAAATGTTTTACGCTGTCGAGAGAAATATCAACCGCATCAATTCCATAGAACCATCCGCGCCAGAACCAGTCAAGGTTTTCTGCGCTTGCATCATTCATCGTCCTAAAAAAATCTGCAGGCGTTGGATGTTTGAATGCCCAACGACGTGCATATTCTTTAAACGCATAATCAAAAAGATCACGACCCATCACTGTCTCACGAAGAATGTTTAAACCTGTTGCTGGTTTTGTATAAGCATTAGGCCCGAAGCGAACAATGTTTTCAGAATTGGTCATAATAGGCTCCAATTCAGTTTTAGGCAATTTCATGTAATCAACAATTGCCCATGCCGGTCCTTTGCCACGAACAGGGAATTTATTATCAAACAATTCTTCAGTAAGATATTCAACAAAAGAATTGATGCCTTCATCCATCCAGCTCCATTGGCGCTCATCGCTGTTCACAATCATCGGGAAGAAATTATGACCCACTTCATGAATCACAACACCAAGCATTCCATATTTTGTGGCTTCGCTATATGAACCATCTTTTTCAGTTCTTCCAAAATTGAAACAGATCATGGGATACTCCATACCGTTAGATGCTTCTACGCTTTGTGCAACAGGGTAGGGGAATGGGATTGAAAAATGAGAATATGTTTTTATAGTGTGCGCAACTGCTTTGGTTGAATACTTGCGATACAATGGATATGCTTCTTGTCCATAATAGCTCATGCACATCACTTTTTTCCCTTCCACATAAGCAGGCATGCCATCCCAAACAAATCTGCGTGAAGAGCCCCATGCAAAATCACGCACATTGTTTGCTTTGAATATCCATGTTTTTCTTTGTTTGTTTTTGTTTACTTCGGAAGCTTTTGCTTCAGCCAGCGTTACAATTTCCACAGGTTCTTTCGCCGTCTGTGCTTGCTGCCACCGTCCATATTGAGCAGGTGTGAGCACTTGCTGATAGTTCTGACACTCGCCAGTTGCGCCGATAATATGATCAGCGGGAACATTCATCTGCACTTTAAAATCTCCGAATGTGAGTGCAAATTCTCCACGGCCTGTAAACTGATTGTTCTGCCATCCCTGAAAATCGCTGTACACACAAAGACGCGGATACCACTGTGTCATGGTAAAAAGATAATTGCCATCTTGAGGAAAATATTCATAACCACCACGGCCAAAAAGTTTCATGCGATCAGTGATTTGATAGTTCCAATCAATCTTAAAAATAAATTTCTGTCCTGGTTTCAAAACGGTTGGCAATTCAACCCTCATCATTGTTTTGTTGATGGTATATTTTAGCGGTTTGCCAAGTGCGTCAGTAATTTTTACGATGTGATCGCCGTTGTCATTTTCATTGTGTGATAATTGATCAACAATCAGATCGCTTTCAACTTTATCCATATTGCTGCCGCTCTGATAATTGGCATTATATTTTGAACTATGCTCATTCTCATCGAGCTGAAGCCACAAATAAGTAAGCTGATCGGGCGAGTTATTTGAATAAGTAATTGTCTCGCTCCCTGTTAATATTTGTTTGTCTTCATCAAGATTACATGTGATGTCATAATCACATTTTTGCTGCCAATATTTTGGTCCTGGCGCACCACTTGCGGTGCGGTATTCGTTAGGCGTTGGCAACATTTGTCCAAGCCCTTCAAATTTGTCACCGTGGTTGGAAGTGTTCTGTGCAAATAAAGCTGTTGTGCAGAAACTTAATGAAATAAAAAGTAAACGTCTCATGGTTTTGTGCAGTTTGTTTTATAATGGAAATCTGTGAAATGCCATATTGAGTGATGAAATTAATATAAGAACAGATGCAACGCGCACCCACCAAAATCTTTTTAATTTTAGCACCTGCACGAATATAAATGAAATCGCAAGTACTATTGCTACCACCAGTAATTGAGCTACTTCTATGCCAATATTAAATGCAAGCAAATGTTCCACCAAGCCTTCTTTTCCCTCGAGGCTCAGAAATGAGCTGGCGTATGCAAGACCATGTATCAAACCAAAAAATAACGCAAAAAAATATATTAAAGGAAATTTAGAAGATTGCTCAACTGCATTATTTTTTTGTAATAAATTATTGATAGCAGTTGCAACGATGGTGATTGGTATTAAGAATTCAATCCATTTTGTGGACACATGAACATAGCCAAGAGCGCTCAATGCAAGTGTAATTGAATGTCCAATTGTAAATGCGGTGACAAGCACAATCACTTTCCTCCAATCTTTTATAAGATAGCGCAGGCAAAGTGCCGACACGAATAAAATGTGATCAAGCGCTTCCCATGTTAGAATGTGCTCTGTACCAAGTTTAAAATAAAGATTGAAATCTTGCATGATGAATTGAGTTCATTGTTCATTGTTAATGGTTCATGGTGATTCCCGTTATTTCAATATGTAAGTAAATCACAAAAGCAATTGAAGTAAGCTATACAAATTGAAACTTCAAATAAAACGATGTGCAACGAACTATGAACCATCAACCATGAACAAATTTTCAGTCACACCGGAAACATTATAAATTATTTCCTAATCTTTTATAATTTCTGACTGAAAATTAGAATCTGCCCAAATTTATTCAGACTTTTGCGCCAAGAAAATTTAATTGTTAAATGGCAGTATCATTATTTAAGTGGTTGAGTTTGTCGGCATTTCTTTTTTTTAATAAGCCCAATGAAAGCGAAGTAGCTAAACTTCATCCATTATACGTAACAGTAACGGAGATTAATCACAATGCAAAAGACAAAACACTTGAAATAAGTTGTAAAATTTTTACAAATGATTTTGAAGCTGCACTTGAAAAAGTATATCATACAAAAACAGATTTATCGGAACCGAAAGATAAAAACGCTGCTGATAAATTGGTGAGTGATTATATTGAAAAGCATTTCCAAATAAAAGTTGATGGCAAGCCCGTTACTTTACAATTTGTAGGAAGCGAAAAACAAACCGATGCAACCTGGAGTTATTTTCAGGTGAACAACATTGCATCAGTTAAAAAAATAGAGATCATGAACAACCTATTATATGAAACTTTTGAAGGACAAATTGCGATAATGCATGTAATGGTTTCGGGCAACCGGCAAAGCACAAAAATTACAAGCCCCGAAATAAATGCCTCATTTGATTTTTAAAAAGTGAGTTGTGAATAGTGAGTTTTGAGTAATTGCTTCATATTCGTCATTCGTAACTCATCACTCATCACTCACAACTCACCACTGACAACTGACAACTCACTATATGCAACCAGAAATCATTAATAATTTACTAATCGCCTTATCAGTATCTCCTGAAAATGTTCCTTTGAGAATACAAGTCGCTGAGATGATGCTTCAGGAAAAAATGTATGAAGAGGCATCTAAACAGTTTGCTGAAATCTTAAATAAAAAGTATGGTCATGTGGCGTCACAACTTGGTTTGGCAGAATGTTATTTCCACTTGAAAAAATTTTCTGCTGCATTGGTGATATATGAACAATTGCGTAATGAATTGAGCACGGCTGATAAAGCAAGGCTAATCAAATGCCTCATCAAAGAAAATTCAATTGAACAGGCAATTGAAGAATATCAAAAACTATTGGCGATAAAGCCCGATTTTAAAGACGATGAAATTGATTCCATTTTGCGCATGTCATCTTCCGCATCTGGCGAAGATGATGATTTTGATCTTGACGAAGCGGAGGAGTTTTTTATGGAAAAACCTGACACAAAATTTGCAGATGTTGGTGGGATGCAAAAAGTGAAGGATGAAATTTCGATTAAAATCATTCAACCATTGACCAACCCCGAATTATATAAAGCATTCGGAAAAAAAATTGGTGGAGGGATATTATTATATGGACCGCCGGGCTGCGGAAAAACTTTTATCGCCAAAGCAACTGCGGGAGAAATAAACGCTAAGTTTATTAATATCGGTCTGCACGATATTTTAGATATGTGGATTGGAAACAGTGAAAAAAATCTGCATGAAATTTTTGAGCTGGCGAGGCGCAATGCTCCCTGTGTTCTTTTTTTTGATGAGGTAGATGCCATGGGTGCAAGCCGCAGCGAGTTGAAACAATCCGCGATGCGTCATGTGATCAATCAATTTTTAGCAGAGATGGATGGCGTAGGTTCTAACAATGAAGGCGTTTTGATTCTTGCTGCCACCAATGCGCCATGGAGCGTTGACGGCGCTTTCAGAAGACCAGGACGTTTCGATCGCATTATTTTTGTTGAGCCACCAGATGAAACAGCAAGACAGGAAATTCTCAAATCACTTTTGGTTGAAAAGCCTGTTGGGGAAATTGATACAAAAAAAGTTGCTGCCGCTACCAATGATTATTCAGGTGCTGATCTAAAAGCAATCATTGATATAGCCGTTGAAGATAAGTTGCGCGAATCTATGCGTGTTGGAAGTATTCAGCCGATTAATACAAAAGATTTATTGAATGCAGCAAAGCAACATAAAGCCACCACGTTAGAATGGTTTGCATCTGCAAGAAATTATGCGCTGTATGCAAACGAATCTGGCTTGTATGATGACATTTTAAAGTATCTAAAAATCCGCCGTTAGTTTATGGATAATGCTGTGCTGTTAGAAAGAGCGAAATTGTTGCTCAGTCAGGGTAGAACAAATGATGCGATAAATGCAGTTAAAACTTTATTGCAACAGGAACCTGAGAACGATACTGCGTTATCTATTTATGCAAGATGTCTGTTCGACAAAAAAGATTTCACAAAAGGAATTGAAATTGTTTTGAATGCAATAAGAATTGATCCGGAGAACAGTTATTATTTCTACTTGCTTGGGTTTGGATATTATAGAACTGATAAAAATTTTGCTGCGATTGATAATTTAAGCAAAGCTATTTCTATGAGCCCACGCCGTGCCGAATATTACGGCATGCTTTCGCTTGTTTATATTGATGATAAAAAATTTGAAACTGGTCTTCAAAAAGCCAATGAAGGATTAGCCGTTGATGCGGAAAATATTACTTGCCTGAATGCAAGATCAACTGCATTGAATAAGCTGAAGCGAACGGACGATGCAATTGAAACGATGCAAAATGCATTGTCGAAAGATCCTGAAAATGAATTCACTCATATTACCATCGGCTGGAATTTATTGGAGAAAGGAAAACATAAAGAAGCAATCAAACATTTTCGTGAAGCATTAAGAATTGATCCCGATAATGAGAATGCAAGAACGGGGTTGAAGCAATCATTGAAATCAAAAATCCCTCCATACAAATGGATGCTTCAGTATAGTTTTTGGATGAATAATAAAGGCAAAACTGCACGCCGTGTTTTTCCAATTGCATTATTAATTGGTGTGAGGATAGTTGCAGGAGCGCTTAGCTCAAACGACACTACAGAAATGATTGGATTGGCAATTATTGGGCTTTATTTACTTTTTGTGATCACTTCATGGATTATCAATCCGATAGCAAACTTTTTTCTTTTATTTCACAGAGATGGAAAATATGCATTAACTGTTACAGAAAAATATTCTGCCATTGGTAGTGTTTCATCAATTCTTTTGGGATTGCTTTTGCTTGGGGTAGGTTTTTTGATGAGGAACGATAAGTTGCTTAACGAATTTATGGTTGCAAGCATTTCTTGTTTTGCGATGTCTGTTCCACTTGGACAATTAAAATATCCGTTGTCGTGGAAAAATTATAGCACAAGCAATAAAGTCTGTATGGTCCTTGCTTCTCTTGGTATTTGCACTTTGATTTTTGCTTTTATTTATTTGCCAATTGCAATGGTAACAGGCATTCTATTTTTTGCCCTTTTTGTATTGAGGAATTGGATAAGCGTGTTCCGATAAAAAATTTTATTTATCTATCCTGATAAATTTCCCTTCACTGATTACGCCGTTTTTTACATTGTACAATGTTACTCCGGATGGCATGATAATATCGTCTTCACCTCCTTCACCAACTACCGCAGCAGTTTGTTCAAAGCGTGTTTTTTGACCGTAGCCTTCATACCAAAAAGCCTGACGGAAATGATAATGCCCTGTTAGGTTGAGCGGATAATTATGATCTTTGAACAGCGTGAGAAATTCATGTGTGTTCGATACAACATGGCGAAATTGCTGTTTGCCACTTTCCACTTCAACGGATCTGTCTCCGCCATAAGGAGAAAATTTTGTCATGCTCAATCCACCCGAAAAAAATGGGATATGCGCAAACGTTATAATCGGCACAGCAGCCGGAACATTCGCCAAATCTTCTTTCAGCCAATTGAACTGAACCGAATCGATGTGGCCAAAATACCATGTGTCTTCAAAATCCACATCATCAAGCGCAATGAAATGGACGCCGCCATAATTAAAGGAAAAATAATTCGGACCGAGATAATGATGAAACATTTCTTTTCCATATAGGGGATTGTCTTTGCTCACCAATGAAGATTGTCTTTCGATCCCGAAATTATCATGATTGCCGGGTGCGCTCCAAACGGGCACATTTATTTTTTTTATTTCGCTTACATACAATTCGAAAAGGCTCGTTGCTTTTTTCTCTGGCACGCGCAATGCATCTTTCACTAAATCTCCGGTGATCAAAACCAGGTCTGCCTTACTTTGCTGAATGATGTTTCGGAATTTTTCCATGCGCGCAGCACTGTCTGGCGTAACATGTGTATCTGATGCATGAATAAAACTGAATTCCTGTACCTCGGCTGTTTTTATCAATGCAAAATCAATAGTGCCATTTTTGTTGTCTGATATTCTTTTCCAATATGCTTCTGCCTTGTAACCGTTTGGCGTGCTTATCATCACAAGTCCAAATCCTTTAGGGTTAATAATTTGGTATGAACCATCAGCATTTGTTTTCACAACTGTTGCTTGATCAGAAACGGAAATACCGGCAATGCCAGATTCATTGGCATCTTTAATACCATTATTATTCTTATCAATAAAAACAGAACCGCTCACTGAATTTTGAGCGTGAAGAATGCGGTTGGAAAAAAGTAGAAAGAAAATTGCTGCTAAAAAATATTTGGGTGAGAAGATTTTATTCATATAGAAATGAGTTTAGGGTTTATCAATTTTCTTTATTTTATTTTTTATCGTCAGAGACGATAGAATGATGGTGCGAGGCGAGGACTCCTCGCACAGCTTTACGCTTTGCACAATTTTATGCATCTCCGTCGATGTCTGCATCCTCGGGATCATTAATCAGGGTTACTAAAACTTTGTCGATGCGCTGTGCGTCCATATCTATAATCTCAAACTTAAAATCTTTCCACTTGAATGTATCTCCGGTTTCAGGTATGCGTTCCAGTTGGTGAAGTATAAAACCTGCTAGCGTATCAAATTCATGAGCGCCTTCGTTCATCCAATCTGCTTTGTCGAAGTGCGTTAAGAAATCATAAAATGGAATTTGTCCGTCAGTCAAATAAGTTCCATCGTCACGTTTAATGATTTCATAATCTGAAATATCTGGTTGTGGCAAATCGCCGATGATTGCGTCCAATATATCATTCAGCGTTATCATGCCGAGCAAACTTCCATATTCATCAACAATAAAACAGCAGTGATTTTTTGTTTGCTTAAATTTTTCGAGCAACTGATAAGCATTGTTGTTTTCCGGTACAAACATCGGTGTAACTGCGATGTCTTTAAAAGGAACATTATCATCGCTGACATATAAATCTTTAATTGAAACAATCCCTTTTATGTTGTCAATCTCGCCATCGCAAACAGGATAAAATGAATGCGGTTCTTTAACAATTTTCCCTTTGATCAATGTCTCGTTTTCATTCATGTCAAACCAAACGATATCGCTTCTGTGCGTCATCAACGAAGTAATATTTCTATCTCCCAAATGAAAAACCCTTTCAATAATTTCCTGTTCTGTTTCTTCAATCTCACCTTGTTCCGTGCTCTCATTGATCATTGCTTTAATTTCATCTTCCGTTACATTGCTGTCTTTAGAAGGAGTGATCCCAACAATCTTAAAAAATAAATTGCTGGTTTTATTAAGCAGCCAAATGATCGGATGCGTGGCTCTTGATAAAAATTGCATGGGCCTTGCAACGATGCGTGCAATTTGTTCTGCGCGAAAAAGACCGGTACGCTTAGGAAGTAGCTCACCAAAAATGATAGATAAAAAAGTTACCACAATCACGATAAGAACAGTAGAAATATTCCCCGCATAAGGTTTTAAAATGGTGATTTGTTCAATATACGGCTTTATATATGGGCTGAATTTTTCACCAGAATAAAGACCTGTAAGTATTGCTACAAGTGTTATGAAAAGTTGCGCGGTAGATAAAAATAATTCAGGATTTTCTGCAAGCCTTAATGCAGCTCTTGCTCTGTCATCTCCTTTTTCAGCCATGCTTTCGAGCTTTGATTTTCTTGCTGATACAAGAGAAATCTCTGCCATTACAAATAATCCGTTTAAAAGAATCAGAAAACCTAAAATAAAAATTTCAATCATGCTTTTATGTTATTCGTGCTAAGAACGCCAAATTTGGTTTTAAAAAAAGCGCTCATCCCATATCCGATAGAACACCCTAAAATCGTGCCACCCAAAATATCAAATGGATAATGAACGCCGACATAAATTTGTGCATAAGAAATAGCAAAAGCCCATAAAAAAATCAGCCTCCACCAATTGCTGGTATGCCTCAGCGTCATAAAAATAAACATTGCTACCGAAAAATGGTTGCATGCGTGTGATGAGGTGAAGCTAGAGCTTCCGGGACAATATTTTACCAGCACACGAACATAAGCACTAATTACTGGATCCTGACAAGGGCGATAACGAAAAATCAATTGTTTTACGCCGCTGCTGCTCACTAAGTCGCTGATGATTGCGGTCATTATTAAAGTGAGGCTCCACCAACCGCCTTTTTTTGAAAAATTGAGCACGGCAAAAACGAGCAAGAAAAGATAAAAAGGAAGCCAAAATTCTGCTTCACGTAAAAAAGGAAGAACAACATCAAAAAAAGAATTTGTCCATTGCCTGTTGATTTTTGTGAACAGCCAATAATCAAAATATAAAATCCGTTGAAGAAAACTTAATTGCTGACCAGTATCGAGTAAAATCATTGTGACAAAAATAATTGCTATAATTTTAACGGCTATTATTAAAACGTTATGATATCAGGGCTAAAGATACCTAAATTGACAAGATGGATTTTTTTCGCAGGCATTATTTTTTTGTTGATGATGACATTGCTGCGTGTTGCGTTCTTTCTCTATTTTCCAAATCAAGGCAATAGTTTTTCAAATGCACTATCCTCATTTGTATTAGGAGTTCGATTTGATCTCCGCGAAGTCTGTATTGTTTGTTTGCTGCTGCTTATTTTAGGAAGCATTTCTTTTCTTGATCTATTCAAAAAAAATGTTGGGCGAAAAGTTTCTTTGACTATCGTTGGGCTTGCTGCATTTCTGCTTGTCTTTTTTTATTCAGTTGATTTTGCGCATTACAGTTATCTTTCACAAAGGCTCAATGCAAGTGCTTTGAATTATTTGAGCGATGCACAAACATCAGCCAAAATGGTTTGGCAATCTTATCCGGTAGTGAAAATCATTATTGTATTGGTTATTGGCACTTGGATCATTTATTGGATTATAAAAAAAGATTTTAAAAGAGTTGAAAGTTCAAAACAATCATCTGATAAAAAAAGTAGGATTCTTTGGTTTATAGTTTCATTCTTATTATTTGCGTTCGCTATTTTTGGAAAAGCAGATCAATTCCCATTGCGATGGAGTGATGCGTTTGCATTGGGAAATGATTATAAAGCAAATCTTTCCCTCAACCCATTTCAATCTTTTTTCAGCACATTAAAATTTCGTGGAAACACTTATGATAAAGCTGAAGTGCAAAAAGCATTTTCATTGTTATCACATTATTATGGTTTTGATGAAAACGATTCTTCTCAATTAATTTTCAAGAGAAATATTGCTGCGCGAAAAAATGCAATAACAACAACACCAAATATTGTAGTGGTGATCTGCGAATCTTTCAGCGCTTATAAAAGTTCCATGTGGGGCAATCCTTTGAACACAACCCCATTCTTTAATGAGATGTGCAAACAAGGGATTTTTTTTGATCATTGCTTCACGCCAACTTATGGAACTGCACGAGGTGTATGGGCGGTTGTAACAGGCATTCCTGATGTCGAAATTGGCACCACTACATCGAGCAGAAATCCTTTCGCGGTCGATCAGCACACAATCATTAATGATTTTAAAAACTATTCGAAGAATTATTTCATCGGCGGAAGCACGAGCTGGGCAAATATTCGCGGATTACTCACGAATAATATAAAAGGATTGAATCTTTATGAAGAAAAAGATTTTTCATCTCCCAAAATTGATGTGTGGGGAATAAGCGATAAAAATTTATTTTTAGAAGCAAACAAACGTTTGAAAGAAGAAACAAAACCATTTTTTGCGGTTATCCAAACAGCGGACAATCATCGTCCCTATTCAATCCCTGAAGAAGATTTAAAACTGTTCCATAAAATAAATATCCCGGCAGATTCATTAAAGCAATTTGGTTTTGCGAGCAACGATGAAATGAATGCATTTCGTTATACTGATTTTTGTTTCCAAACATTTATTCAAGCTGCACAAAAAGAAAAATATTTTGATAATACTGTTTTTCTTTTTGTGGGCGATCATGGAATTGTTGGCGATGCAGGAAATATGTTCTCACGTTCATGGACGGAGAAAAAATTGACGATGGAGCATGTGCCTTTATTAATATATGCGCCGAAATTAATATCGCCGCAACATAGC
>CAIYPC010000240.1 GCA_903927975.1 uncultured Bacteroidota bacterium
AATCAAAGTTTGCCTGTTCATCAGTTGTAAAGTCGAAGGGATTTGCTAAAATATCTTTATAAATCTGTTGAGCTTCTAACATTCTTTTTTTGAATATCGTTGTTACCGCAGGCACAAAGTCAAGCTGTTCTTTACCCAGTATTTCGTCATCAATGGTTGTTCGATATTTTGATAAAACATCAACATCCGACTGTAACAAAATATCTTTTTCTACATCAACATCGCCGAGATATTTTTTAAAAACTTCTGCTGAAAACTTGTCGTCAATATCTTTAGGGCTGTAATGGATTTCTTCAAGCATTTCCCCGACATTATGCAAAATCCGTTCGTGTTTTGAAACAGGATTGCCGCCAAACCCAAGACTTCTGAATGCAACGAACACACCACCTGCAAGGATTAACAAGAGAATAGGCAAATTTCTTTTCTTCATTATTATATTTTTTATGGCTTTAAGCATACTCAATCAAAAATAACGATTAAACGCAAGGTATGTTGCAAAGGAAGATGAATATTAACAATCGGTTTACCACATTTACATAAGTGGTCATACAAACAAAAAACCCCTGCAAAAATTGCAGGGGAAATTTTGGGTGACTAAAGGGGCTCGAACCCTCGACCCTCAGAACCACAATCTGATGCTCTAACCAACTGAGCTACAGCCACCGTTTGAACGGCGAAATTAACTGAAATCTTATTTCCTTCAAAAACAATATCAATAAATATTACTACAAAGTTTATTTGCCTTTTATTTGCACTCTAATAATCGATAAATGAAGTGGTGGTTTTATACAATACCTGTTATATCTGCATTCATTCACTGGCTTACCATTTGGATGGCTTTGAAGATGTTGTTTCACCCGCGCAAGCCGAAAAAATTTCTATGGCTCACATTCCATGGTGTATTCCCCAAACGTCAGCAACAAATTGCTGAAAGCCTTGGAAAAATTGTGGGACAAGAATTATTATCATTCGGCGATATTGAAAAAACCATCACCAATCCTGAGAATGTTCAAAAGATATTGCCCTTGGCAGAAGAACACATTGACAATTTTCTGCGAACAAAGCTGAAAGAAAGCATGCCAATCATATCTATGTTTATTGGAGATAAGACCATTACCCAGTTGAAAACTGTTTTCATGAAAGAGCTTGAAGAGCTTTTTCCGGTAATCATGAAAAATTATGTAGCGAACCTAAAAAATGATCTCGACCTCGAAAAAATAGTTGTTGAAAAAATATCAAATTTTTCATCCGACAAACTTGAGCAAATGCTCAATCAAATACTCACAAAAGAATTCCGTTTTGTTGAGGTAATTGGAGCGGCTTTAGGCTTCTTTATTGGCTTGTTGCAGATTTTCCTCACTTTATTATCAAAGTAATGCATCCCCATTCTTTTCTCTACCCTTCCAACTATTTATTTAACCGTTTGTAATTAATGAATTTATACTTGCATTTTTGAATGCAACTTTGCAAAAATTATGAAAAATATATACATGAAGAAACTTCTGGTTTTGTGCTTAGCATTTACTGCTAGCTCATTTGCAATGGCTCAGTTTCCGGGAGGAAATGGAGGACCAGGCGGCGGCAGGCAAATTCCCAGCATTGGCCATTTTTATGGAAAGGTAGTTGACGCCAAAACAAATAAAGGCATTGATGGCGTTTCGGTGCAGCTTATCGCTAATAAGTTTGATACAGCGACCAAAAAAATGAAAGAGACCCCGATTTCAGGGATGATTACCAACAAAGGAAATTTTAGCATGGAGAACCTGCCGATTTTTGGCAATTTTAAATTGAGAATTAGCGCCATTGGATATAAACTATACGAACAAAAGGTTGCTTTTGATATTAAAATGCCGAAAGGCGGTGTACAAAACGGACAAGGAGTAGATATGCAACATGCGCTTGCTGCTGTTGATAAAGATCTTGGGAATATTAAGCTCGAAGCAGATGCACAAACATTACAAGAAGTGACAGTGAGCGCATCAAAACCGTTAATACAACTTGGAGTTGACAGAAAAATTTATAATGTTGAAAGAGATATTTCAGCGCAGGGCGGAACTGGTGTTGACGTAATGAAAAATGTTCCATCTGTTTCTGTTGATATTGATGGTAACGTTAAGCTCCGCAATACCACACCAACTATTTTTGTGGATGGTCTTCCCAGCACGCTTACTTTAGATCAGATTCCTGCTGATGCCATTCAAAGCGTGGAGATTATTACAAACCCTGGCGCAAAATATGACGCATCGGGTGGCACTTCAGGCATATTGAATATTGTTTTGAAAAAGAACCGAAAAGCGGGATATAATGGAAATGTCAGGGTTGGTGTCGATCAGCGTGGAAAATTTAATCTTGGCGGAGATTTAAATGTGAAGCAAGGGAAACTGAATGTTTTTGCAAGTGGTAATTATGGACAGCGTAAATCCATTTCTACGGGTACTACTGACCGTTATACTTTCTTAACACAG
>CAIYPC010000241.1 GCA_903927975.1 uncultured Bacteroidota bacterium
CGGATTGCCCCATAACCGCCGCGAGCGCACATAATTGCTTTGATGGAATCATCATCCAGCATTTGCTGAAGATCTTTTGCCCGTTCCTGATCAGTTCCACCAAAAGTAAAATCTTTCTTTCCAACGGTGTCGCCTATCTGCACTTTAAATCCCCAATTCTCCATTTGTTGCTTCGCAGATTGAATTTCCTGTAGCGTGATGTAACCCGAAGGGCATGTGATTCCGATTACATCTCCGAGTTTTAAATATTTGGGGATGGTTAATGGCTTCGGCGTTTCATCGTCAGATTTATTATTGAATGAAGTGAAAGGAATTGCGACACCAGTAGCTATTATTGAAGTGAGAAATTTTTTTCGGTTCATTTTTTAAAGTTACTTGAAATGTGCATTTTGGCATTGGTTCAGATTGCGGTATTTTTGCAATCCTTTGCTAGTTTGAACTACGGAGCACAGAGAGCACCGAGGTTCACGGAGATTCTCAGTGTTCCTTCGTGTTCTCTGTGGCTCCGTGGTTCACAAAAAAGTTGTATAACGATTTAAAAAATCGTAAATCTAAAACCGTAAATAGAAAGAATGACTGATTACAAAAGAATATTAGTGACAGCGGCTTTGCCTTATGCAAATGGACCTGTACATATTGGGCACATGGCTGGCGTTTACATTCCTGCGGATATATATGTCCGTTACCAACGTGCGCAAAAAAGAGATATCAAATTTGTTTGCGGCAGCGATGAGCATGGTGTTCCTATTACCATCCGTGCGATGAAAGAAGGCATTACGCCGCAACAGGTGGTTGATAAATATCACGCAATCATCAAAGATAGTTTTGAGAAGATGGGCATTTCGCTCGATATCTATTCGCGCACATCGAACAAAGTGCATCATGAAACAGCTTCTGATTTTTTCAAGACACTGTATGATAAAGGGTTGTTTGAAGAAAAAGAAACTGAACAATTTTATGATGAAAAAGCAAAAGTGTTTTTGGCTGACAGATATATCACCGGCACTTGTCCGATTTGCGGGAACCCAAATGCTTATGGCGACCAGTGCGAGCGTTGCGGTTCTTCATTAAGTCCTGAAATGTTAATCAATCCGCACAGCACATTAAGTGATGCAGTGCCCATAAAAAGAAAAACAAAACATTGGTATTTCCCTTTGCAGAATTATGAGCATTGGCTAAGCGAATGGATTTTAGATGGGCATAAAGAATGGAAACCTAACGTATATGGACAATGCAAAAGCTGGCTCGATACGGGTTTGCAATCGCGGGCAATGACGCGTGACAGCAATTGGGGAATTAAAGTTCCGTTGCCTGATGCAGAAGGAAAAGTTTTATATGTTTGGTTCGATGCCCCGATTGGATATATTTCTGCAACAAAAGAACTGACCGATCAATGGAGTGATTACTGGTGCAAAGAAGATACTAAGCTCATCCATTTTATTGGAAAAGATAATATCGTTTTCCATTGCATCATTTTTCCTGCGATGCTGAAAGCGCATGAAAATTTTGTGTTGCCCGATAATGTTCCTGCCAATGAATTTTTAAATATTGAAGGAGAAAAAGTTTCAACAAGCCGCAACTGGGCTGTGTGGGTGAATGAATATCTAGTAGATTTTCCGGGATGCGAAGATGTGCTTCGTTATGTGCTTTGCAGCAATGCGCCAGAAACAAAAGACAATGATTTTACATGGAAAGATTTTCAGGAAAAAAATAATAGTGAGCTTGTTTCTATTTTCGGAAATTTCGTGAACAGAACTTTTGTGCTGATGCATAAATTATGTGGAGGGAAAGTGCCGCCATTGCATGCCGATGTCTTGGATGAAGATGATAAAGCGCTGATTGCATACATAGAAAATGCAAAAAAGAAAGTTGAAGAAAATATTGAGAACTATAAATTCAGAGATGCTCTTTTTGAAGTAATAGATCTGAGTAGAAAAGGGAATCAGTATTTGCAGAAGAAAGAACCTTGGAAAAAAGTTTCAAGTGACAAGGAACAAGGAACAAGCGAAGCAAATCAAAAGTCAATAGACAACTGTCTTCATCTTTGTTTGCAGCTCACTGCAAATCTTTCGATTCTTATCAATCCCTTCTTGCCCAACACTTCAAAGAAAATGTTGTACATGATGAAGGTGGTTGATAAAATGCTTGATTGGGAAAATGCAGGAAAAACAAAATTGCTGAGTGTTGGGTATAGTTTGCGTCCACCGGAATTGTTATTCAGAAAAATTGAAGACGCGGAAATCAGTTTACAGGTTGAAAAGTTGAAAAATGGATTGGTAAAACCCGAAGTTGCCAGTTCCCAGGCTCCAGTTTCCAGTAGCGAGCAACCGTCAACTAATCAACCAGTCAACAAATCAACCATTGAGTACGACGATTTCGCAAAGCTTGATCTGAAAACAGGTATTATTCTTTCTGCAGAAAAAGTAGCGAAAGCAGATAAATTATTAAAGCTTGAGATTGATTTGGGTTTTGAAAAAAGAACAATCGTCTCGGGAATTGCATTGCATTTTAAACCAGAAGAAATTGTGGGAAAGCAAGTTGTTGTTGTTGCAAATCTAGCTCCGCGAAAAATGCGCGGCATTGAAAGCAACGGAATGATATTGATGGCGGAAGACAAAGAAGGGAAGCTGCATTTTGTGATGCCGGAAAATAAAATTGACGCAGGATTATCAATAACATGATCGCAATAAAATATTTTTATGAGTTACAAAATTGGGTTCATCGGTCTTGGAAGTTTAGGAACTCCGATAGCTATGAATTTGGCTGATAGCAATCATTCTTTATTTGTATATAATCGAACCGCTTCTAAAGCTGCGCCACTTGCGGCGAAAGGTGCAATTGTTTGTGAAAGCATTGCTTCTCTTGCAATGCAATGCAATGTTATTTTCACCATTGTTTCTGATGATGCAGCATTAAAAAATATTTGTGAAGGAGAAAATGGATTGCTGAATAATATGCAAAAAGAAAGCGTTCATGTTTCCATGAGCACGATTCTTCCGCAGACCGCGGCGGATATAGCTTTGCTTCATCAACAATATGAACAACATTATTTCGCAGCGCCAGTTTTTGGAAGACCAGAAGCAGCTTTATCCAGGAAATTAAATTTTGCGGTGAGTGGCGAAGAGAAAATAAAAAATAAAATTGAACCATTATTAAAAAATGCTGGCGCAATAGGCGTATGGAATTTTGGAGAAAATATTTCTGCAGCTAACACTATAAAGCTTTGTGGAAATTTTTTGATTGCATCTGCGCTTGAAGCGATTGGAGAAAGCATTAACCTCGCTAATAAAAGCGGAATAGATGCAAAACAAATGTGGGATATGTTTTCACAAACATTATTCAACACGCCACTCTATCATAATTACAGCAATATTATCCTCCAACAAAAATTTGAACCTGCCGCTTTCACTGCAAAGCTTGGGTTGAAAGATATTAATCTTGTTTTGCAACTTGCATCTTCTGTCAATCAATCAATGGCATTAGCATCGCTTTTGCAAAAAAATATGCAGCAATTGGTAACCGATGGAAAAGAAAATATTGACTGGAGTGCCGTTTCAACTGCAAGGCAGCATTAAAAATTGTTCATGACAAAATCCAGAGCATTTGCAATTGTTTTATTATTATTTGTTCTGAGTGTATTGTTGCGCCTCCCGAATTTAAACAGGATTGTTTCCAAGCATCACGAATTCAACACCGCAATGGTGCTTATCAATACTGAATCATGGCGGCAAGCTGGTGGCGGATCAGCATTTCACTTCATTCCATTAATAAACTTTCAAAACCCCGGCGACAAGCGCCCGAACAAAACCCATTATTCTGTTGATCCTAATGGCAACCAGATGTATGTATCATCAGGACCAGCGTGGATTATTATACCATATTTTATTTATGAAATTTTTGGGTTGCCCAATGTGCCCATTTATATTCAAATCATTAATCTCATTTTCAATCTTGCCTCTGTTATTTTATTTTTCAAATTGTTGGAGCTGTTAATATCTCCTGACAAAAAAGATAAATATCCCTTAGTCATTTTTAGCTGTTTCTTTTTTATGTATTCTCCGTGCACGCTTTGGTATTTTGGCAACGGCTATGTAAATATCGACATTCAGATACCTTTCATCATTTCATTTTTTTTGTTAATTCTGCCGATGCTGCAATCAGCACAAAACATTACTTCAAAGAAATTATTTTTTCTTAGTCTTCTAACCTTGTCATTAGTTTATTTCGATTGGCTCATACTTGCAATATGTTTTATCATCGGTGTTTATTTATTATTTAGAATTAAAAAACAACCGAAATATTTTCGAGTCATTTTCTCTTTGGGAATTTCTTCCGTTGCTGGAGTTGTTTTGCTCTTTGCACAATTCACTTCTTATGCTGGTTGGCAAAAAATCGTTACTTATTGGTCTCAAAGATTTGGCACAAGAAGTTTTACAAATAGCGGGGGCGATGCTTTTTTACAATTAACCAGATATCTGATACAAAATTTTATCACTGCTTATTTGCCGCTTCTTATTTTTTTGGTTGGGATGTTCATTTGGGTCATCACCAAAAAAATAAAAATCGCTTTCACAAATACAGAAAAAATATTTCTCGGTCTCTATTCAACATCAATCATACTTTACAATTTCACGCTTTTTGAATGGTCATCAGATCATGAATATTCTATTCTTCCATGGAGCATCCTGTTTTCTTATCTGGCAATAAAATTCATTCCAATTTTTTCAAAAAGGCAATTATACGTTTTGATAATTATCTTTTTTATAGCAACAATATCGCAATATTATTTTATCAATCGTCCCGGAAAAATTTCCAGAGAAGGAACTCCATACATGAGCTTTAAAAATTTTGGGGATTCCCTAAAACAAGTACCGGTTAATTATCAAATTTTCACAGATCTGAAACAAGATCCAATGGTAGAATATTATGGTGGTCGCAATATTACAACCATTGAAAATCTTGATTCTGCAAAAGCTTATATGAAGAAATGGAATGTAACGAAAGCAGTTTGGGTGGAACATGATAATCTTGATTTTAAAAAAGCATTTATCATTTCAGTAAATTAATGGGCCCCATTTCACAAGAAAATCAAAATTGCCTAACTTCGATTTTGATAATAGTTGTTTAACTAACCAATGTTTTGCTCACAGATTTCGCGGATTTGCACAGATAGCTTTTGAAGAACAATAATTGTACAAACATTAATTAAACCTACTATGAATTTAAACGAATTGACTTACAAAATAAGAGGGTGTATTTTTAAAGTACATAATACATTCGGTCCGGGTTTGTTCGAAAGTGTATATGAAGCAGTCCTAGCATACGAATTAAAAAAAGAAGGTTTATTTGTGCAAACACAATTGGGCATTCCGGTAGAATATGATGAAATAAAACTTGAACTAGGTTTTCGTCTTGATATATTGGTTGAAAATTCAGTTATTATTGAAATCAAGTCTATCGAGAAATTACATGATGTTCATAAAAAGCAATTACTCACTTATTTGAAATTAACAGGAAAGAAAATCGGAATTTTAGTAAATTTTAATTCTTCAACCTTAATTGACAAAGAAAGCTTAATTAGAATCATTAACTAAAAAATTGTTGCTCATGGATGTCACGCATTTACGCAGATTCATCTTACTTCTTCATCTGTGAAAATCTGGGTAATCCGTGAGAGAAAAAAATTGCTTTATGCCAAATAGAATCATTAAGAAAGTAGCTGTTTTAGGAAGCGGTGTTATGGGCTCAAGAATTGCCTGTCATTTTGCAGGCATCGGTTTACAGGTAATGCTGCTCGATATTGCGCCGAAAGATTTGAACGATGCTGAAAAAGCGAAAGGATTAACAACTGATCATCCTGCTGTAAAAAATAGGATTGTGAATGATGCGCTTACTGCAACGCTTAAATCAAACCCATCTCCTGTTTATACAAAAGATGTTATCAAAAAAATAAAGACAGGAAACTTCACTGATAACATGAAAGATATTGCTTCATGCGATTGGATCATTGAAGTGGTGGTAGAAAGATTGGATATTAAACAATCCATTTTCACTGAAGTAGAAAAATACAGAAAGCCAGGAACGTTAATTACATCTAATACTTCTGGAATCCCCATTCATTTGATGGCAGAAGGAAGAAGCGACGATTTTAAAAAACATTTTTGCGGAACACATTTTTTTAACCCGCCAAGATATTTGCGCTTGCTGGAAATCATCCCAACTCCGCATACCGATCCTGAGGTAATAAGTTTTTTGCTTCATTATGGTGATTTATATCTCGGCAAAACAACTGTTCTCTGCAAAGACACACCTGCATTTATTGCAAATCGCATTGGCGTGTATGGCATCATGGCAATTTTTGGTTTGGTTGAAAAATTAGGATTGACGATTGATGAAATAGATGCATTGACAGGACCAATAATCGGCAGACCAAAATCTGCAACGTTCCGTACCGCAGATGTGGTAGGCATTGATACATTGGTCAAAGTGGCAAAAGGCGTTCATGAAAATTGTCCGGATGATGAAGCAAAAAAGACTTTTATCATTCCGTCATGGCTGGAAAAGATTGTTGCTAACAATTGGCTGGGCGATAAAACAGGTCAGGGCTTTTTCAAAAAAATGCCGCCGAATGCAAAAGGAGAAAAAGAAATTTTTGTTCTTGATTTGAACACGCTCGAATATAAACCACGAACAAAATCAAAATTCGCAAGCGCTGAAGCGGCAAAGCCAATTGACGATTTAAAGACAAGGCTAAAAATGTTGGTGAATGGAACAGATAAAGCAGCAGAATTTTATCGCCATTTTCATTACGGCTTATTTTCTTATATCTCGAATCGCATTCCTGAAATAAGCGATGAATTATATAGAGTGGATGATGCGATGATGGCTGGCTTCGGTTGGGAAATAGGTGCATTTGAAAGTTGGGATGTGTTGGGTGTTGAAGCAACGGTTAATAAAATGCGGGATGCGGGATACGAAGTGGCGGGATGGGTGAACGAAATGATTGCAAGTGGAGCAAAATCATTTTATAAAATTGAAAGCGGGAAGCGGTTATGCTATGACGTTAGTTCCAAATCATATAAAACAATTCCCGGTGGCGAAGCATTTATTGTGATGAAAAATTTCGCGAACCAAACAGTTTGGAAAAACAATGCTTGCAATCTATATCATTTGGGAGATGATGTTTTAGGATTGGAATGGCAAACAAAAATGAACAGCATTGGCGGTGAAGTTTTGGAAGGCATTCAAAAATCAATTGGTATAGCAGAAGAAAAATATAAAGGATTAGTAATCGCGAATGAAGGCGCAAACTTTAGCGCAGGCGCAAACGTTGGTATGATTTTCATGTTCGCAATCGAACAAGAATATGATGAGATTGATATGGCAATCCGCCAATTTCAAAACACGATGATGCGTGCAAGATATTCTGCAGTTCCGGTTGTTGTTGCGCCGCATTCATTAACACTCGGCGGTGCATGTGAATTAAGTTTGCACGCCGATAAAGTTGTTCCTGCTGCAGAATCATATATTGGATTGGTGGAGCTTGGTATTGGAGTGATTCCCGGAGGTGGTGGCACCAAAGAATTCACGCTTCGCGCAGCAGATGAAATGCATGAAGATGAACCAGAAACCATCACATTAAAAAATCGTTTCTTAACTATTGCAACAGCAAAAGTTTCTACATCAGCGCAGGAAGCATTTGATTTGGGCATATTAAGAAAAGGTCGAGATATCATCAGCATCAATCAGGGAAGAAGAATTTCAGAGGCAAAACAAGCAGTGCTTGAATTGTATAATGATGGTTATGTGATGCCCGTTCAGCGCACGGACGTGAAGGTGCTTGGGCGCTCTGCACTCGGCGCATTGTATGCAGGCATTAATGGAATGTGGCGCGGTAACTATGCAACCGACCACGATGTTGTTGTTGCAAAAAAATTAGCGTACGTAATGTGCGGAGGAGATTTAAGTGAACCAACATTCGTGAACGAGCAATACATTTTAGATTTGGAAAGAGAAGCGTTCTTAAGTTTATGTGGCGAAAAGAAAACTCTGGAAAGAATTCAAAGTGTGCTGAAAGGCGGAAAGCCGCTTAGGAATTAATTTGCAAGCTGTAACATTATTATAAATCGAAGCGTCGGATACTCCCGGTGCTTTTTTATTTTCTAAATATTTATTTACGTAACTTTTAATTTCAATTCTCATTTCTAAAACAAAACCAAATGCTTAAGACAACCATTTATTTTTTTGTGGGGATTATTATTTTATCCTCATGCAATACTCCTAATAATGATAAGCCTGCAAAGCAAGTTGCAGCTTATACCATCGAACAATTGCAAAACAATCTGAGTTTGAGCGGAGCTGGATTTAATAGTGATGAAACAAAACTGCTCACTACTCATAATGGTAGCGGCATTTTTAATGTGTATGAACTGAACCTTTCTGATACTGCATCGAAACCGCTGACTTCATCAACCAAGGAATCTTTTTATGCAGTTGATTATGTTCCCGGCACATCGAATTTTATTTATAGCGCCGATCAGGGTGGCAATGAAAACAGCCATCTTTATTTGCGCAAATCTGGCGATACATCTGC
>CAIYPC010000242.1 GCA_903927975.1 uncultured Bacteroidota bacterium
ACGGGCGCCTCGCGAGAAAGCTTGATTCAAATTTTCATGCACATCTTGCAAATGGAACCAATAACACAGATTGGATGTTTATGTATGAATTGCCGATGAACAAAGAGGTGGATGAATGGCTAGCATCGCAAAAAGCAAATGCTTTGTAAACTTCAATTTCTAACATGCTAAAAATAAATAAACCTATAAGGTTTTTAAAAAACCTTATAGGTTTATAATACAAAATCAAATTAATATTTCGCTGGTTGCCCTGGCTTCGGTGTTGAGTTTTTTATGAACTCTCTTAATTGATCATTTGCTGCGCTCAGATCTTCTTTTCGTATATACATCATGTGTCCGCTGCGATAGCCTTTCCATGATAATCTGTCTTTCAATCTTCCGCTTGGATCCAATTGCCACAAGCTATATTTTGCATTGAAATAATCGCAAGCGCCATCATAAAAACCAGATTGGATAAGCAAATGCAGATAAGGATTCTGGGCCATTGCCTGACGCAAATTATCGCCCGTATGATCGTTCTTATTATCCCAAGGGAAAACAGGTCCGAACATATTATATTTCAGATCTGTTTTGAAACCTAAATCTTCTCGCAAATAAATATTTATCGCCGGCGTGAATGCATGCTCCCATGATGTGAGCTCTGCATTGTAATCAGGGCTGTCGCCACCATCTTCGCGATCAATTCCTTTGTAGCGCGAGTCCAAACGACCAACAGTGAATCCTTTATCGCGCAACAATTCTTTCCAGAAAAAATTAGGTGTGATGTCAAGATTATGTTGCAAGATTACTTTTTCTGAAAGCCCGATATAGCGGGACATTTTTGCGGCGATCTGTTTCCTTTTATCATCGGGGATAAAACCACCTTTTGCCATCGCTGGGATCAATTCATTGATTGTGAAATCTTCTACTTCGGGCAGCACATCGTTCAAATCTTTTTGTTGCAGATCTGTAGGGAGCGCTTTATGATACCATGCAGTTGCTGAATAATAAGGAATCATCAATGATTCTTGCACAGGACCGCTGCGCTCAATGCCAAGTCCGGTTGGCGAAACCAAAACCACGCCATTCAAATACATCCACTGTGCATTCTGCAATTCAAGCGCAAGCCCTGAAACACGAGTGGTACCATAGCTTTCGCCAATCAGGTATTTTGGTGATGCCCATCTGTTTTTTCTTGTCACAAAAGTATTTAGCCATTCAGCGAGATATTTGATGTCTTCGTTCACGCCAAAAAAAGTGGATGTCGGAATGTCCTTGCTAACTGGTCTTGAAAAACCTGTGTTCACGGGATCGACATACACGATGTCTGCGACATCTAAAATTGAATTTGGGTTTTCATGCACACCATAAGGTTGAATCGGATAGCCTTCATCATCAACATTCAAAATGCGCGGGCCAGTGTATCCGATTTCCATCCAAACAGATGGAGTGCCCGGACCACCATTGAAAGAAATAACCAATGGGCGCGTTGCGCGATCTTTCACATCAGACCGTTCGTAATAAGTATAAAAAACACTGGCGATAGCTTTGCCATCATCGCCCCAAACAGGCATGGTGCCTGCATTTGCTGTGTATGGAACACGAACGCCTTTAATGGTTACCTCGTTTCGGGTAGTAACTGATGAATCTGTGTTCACCATGCGGTTCAGTACAATTGGCTTATCATCTTTAGGTGGAGCAGGCGTTTCGCCGGCCTGTCTTCTTTGCGCATTCATTTGCATTGCGCTGATACATAAAAAGGAAAAAAAGAAAAAAGATTTTCTCATGATGCAGTGTTTTGATATAATAATAA
>CAIYPC010000243.1 GCA_903927975.1 uncultured Bacteroidota bacterium
AAGACAGAAAAAAGATTACTTAAAAGAGCAACTATCAAAAACAAAATGAGGAATGAAAATAGATAATTTTCATTCCTCATTAAAAATACAATCTAAAATTATCAAGCAATAATCTTGCTCTTTCCTTCAATCAATTCTACACTTCGGTTAATGAATGCCGTTAGATTGTTACCTTTTAATAATCCTTGAGAAAGCAATGCGAGATCCGCAAGATTGTGAACAACCTTGTCTTGCTTCTCATTATCTTCTTCTTTCAAAATGTTCTGATAAATTGGGTGGTTGCCATTCACGGTCAGCGTCACTTCATCTGGCATGTTTCCATAAAAACTACCCATCGGTCCTTGCATCGCAGCCATGTCTTTCATACGGCGCATAAATTCTGGTCGCGTTGCAACAACAGGCGAAGCTTCTGGGCTTAATCCTTTCACTTCAACTGTTACATGAAGTGCAGGCATTTCAATCACAAATAATTTTTTCAGTTTCTCTTCATCTTCTTTGCTAAGCACACTTTCAGAAGTTTCCTGTTTGTCAATCAGGTTGTCTGCAATATCACTGTCAACTCTTGTGAAATGAACATTATCCCATTTCGTTTCCATTTGATTGATAAAACCTGCGTCCACCAAAGTTTCCAGCTTCACAACAATATATCCTTTTGCTTTCGCTTGTTGAATATAACTGTCCTGCTGAACAGGATTTGTCGTATAAAGAATTACCAGCTTTCCGTCTTTATTTTTTTGCAAAGTTTCAGTGGCAACTTTATATTCTTCCAGCGTATAAAATTTCCCGCCGTCAGCATCTTCCATAATGTGAAACTTGTTCGCCTTCTCCAAAAACTTATCATCGGTCATCATCCCATACTTCACAAAAAGCCCAAGGCTCTCCCACTTTTCTTCAAATGATGTTCTTTCTTTATTGAAAATCTCTTCGAGCTTATCAGCCACTTTTTTGGTGATATGATTATTGATCTTTTTCACATTCGGATCGCCTTGTAGATAACTGCGGCTTACATTTAATGGAATATCCGGACTATCAATCACACCATGAAGCAACATCAGAAATTCGGGAACAATTTCTTTCACTTCATCAGTCACAAAAACCTGATTGCTGTATAACTGAATTTTATCTTTCTGTATTTCGTAGCTCTGTTTAATTTTCGGAAAATATAAAATGCCAGTGAGATTGAATGGATAATCAACGTTGAGGTGTATCCAAAATAATGGCGGCTCGCCGAATGGATATAATTCTTTATAAAATTTTTCGTAATCTTCTTTGGTGAGTTCACTTGGTTTCTTCACCCAAATCGGAGCTATATTATTAATCGGCTTTATTTCTTCATCTTCTTTTTTCTCTTCCGCAACATCCGTAAAATAAATCGGCACCGGCAAAAATTTGCAGAATTTTTCAAGAATCGATTTAATGCGATAGGCATCTAAAAATTCTTTGCTGTCTTCGTTAATGTGTAGAACGATATCGGTTCCCCGATTTTCTTTTTCTGTTTCTTCAATTGTATATTCGGGACTTCCGTCGCATTCCCATTTCACTGCTTTTGATCCATCTTTAAAACTCTTAGTAATAATATCCACTTTTTCGCTCACCATAAAAGCAGAATAAAAACCAAGACCGAATTTTCCGATGATATTATTTTCGCTCTGTCCTTTATATTTATTCACAAATTCTTCAGCACCAGACAGTGCAACCTGATTAATATATTTATCAACTTCTTCTTCAGTCATCCCAATTCCTCTGTCAGCGATAGTGATTGTTTTATTTGCGGCATCAAGCTTAATATCAATCCTCAATTCTCCCAATTCACCTTTTGCTTCTCCAATTGACGAGAGCGTTTTTAATTTTTGTGTTGCATCAATTGCATTGCTCACAAGCTCACGAATAAAAATTTCATGATCACTGTACAAAAACTTTTTAATAATCGGAAAGATGTTCTCCGTTTGAACCCGAATGTTTCCTTTTTGCATGGTATTTTGATTTACGGTTTTAGATGTACGATTTCTGTAACTCGGACATTCATTATTATTTCTTAATTATCAATTATAAATTCTTTTCTTTTTTTGAACCAAGCATTAGCCCCCTCCTCATCATTCTTGCGTCGCACTCTTGTACTGTTGATTTTCTATTGAACTTTAGTTTAATAATTTGCGACAGATCCATTTAAGAATTAACGGAGCCAATCCGCAAGGCGCAAATATCAAACAAAATGCCATTTAATGATTTCTGACAAGAAGGCGGGAAAGTTTTGAGTTGCGAGTTCAGAGTTTAGAGTTAGGAGTTGGTGATCGAGATTCAGGACTTCCGACTCTGAACTCTAAACTCTGAACTCTTATTAACTCGTAACTGAAAACTAGAAACTGGCAAACTCTTTTTGCCTTTTCCCTCAAAACCACTACTTTTGCAGCCCAATAAAAATTATTTATTCACAAAAATCAGGGAAATGAACAACTACGAATTGATGGTGATTTTTACCCCTGTGCTTTCTGAGGAAGACTATAAAGCTGCCCAGAAAAAATACATAGCCTTTGTAAAGGATAACGGAGGCACAGTAACGCACGACAAACCATGGGGACTAAAATCACTGGCATACCCGATCCAGAAGAAAACCACAGGCTTGTACTGGGTTCTGGAGTACAGTGCGCCAACCGACTTCAATGAGAAACTGAACATTCAGATTCTCCGCGATGAAAATATCCTGCGTTTCATGCCAACTAAACTCGATAAATACGCCGTCGAGTATAATAACAGAAAGAGAAGTGGTGTACCTACAGGAACCGAAAAATTGGAGGCATAATTTATGGCAAAAGCAAATGAAATTAAGTACCTCACGGCGATCAAGCCTGAGAAGCGTGCCAAGAAATTTTGCCGCTTTAAAAAATACGGCATCAAGTACATAGATTATAAAGATGCTGAATTTTTGAAAAAATTCCTGAACGAGCAAGGTAAATTATTGCCTCGCCGCATCACTGGCAAC
>CAIYPC010000244.1 GCA_903927975.1 uncultured Bacteroidota bacterium
AATAAAAAAGATGAAACAAACAATGATTAATAACTAACTTTATCTTATCAATAACATCCTCTCAATGACGCTTACATAACAGTAACTAAGAGGGGTCAACATCAGTAATAATTACCTGCTCTCATTATTGATAATCTCCATGTGGCATGACATGGCAAGTAGAGAATTATTAGCAACATCGTTCACAAATTGGATAGCTAATTATGTGAGCGATTTAGAAAGTGGAGTTTATACAATTTCAAATGATATTGGCTGGGGAGGTATAGTTAGAAATGATTGACATTCTGCACTTGTTTCAGAATCCAACACCCACGCCCAACTGAATACAAACAACTGCGAAGGAAATTAATTATTCTGGAGAACCCTTACCATCATCAATTAGATTCTGGAGACTGCCTTTCAGGTGACCTGTCCATCCGGGTTTGCAACTTTCATAACATTCACTATCTGGCGTAAGACCTTTATGAACAAAATCGATCTGAGTTTTTCCGTTCTTCTCTGTAAGCGTAAAGATCACTTCCGTGTTTTTCCATTCCTTCTTATCTTTTATCCAGTGAAGATTGCAGTCCGTTACAAGCCAGATAATTTTTTTGTTAGGAATAACTTCTGAAATTTTAAAATCCACATAGGTATCCCCAAAATACACGGAGAATTCATCATTTAATTTGCCGGCTTTTCCTTTAAAGCTTTTTGCCCACCATAAATTTACCTCACTAATCTTTTTCATGGTTTCTTTTGCAGAAGCGTTTACTGTAAGGGCATAGCTGAAGTCTTGTTGCTTTTTCATTTTTAAAAATTTAGCATTGGTCTAAAAAAATAAATTAAGGTTGTTTGAAATCACCTTTCCCTGTGGTGAAATAGGAAAATAAACTTGTTGTGATCCAATGGGTCCAGCCTTTTTCACAGGCCTTGTAACATTCAACTTCGGGCGTAAGGCCTTCATGTATAAAATTCACCGTTGTCATACCATTATCTTCGGCGAGATTAAAAATCAATTTTGTGTTGGCCCATTCCTTTTTGTCGGCAAACCATGGCATATTGCAATCTGTAACCAACCAAACAATTTTTTTATCAGAAATTAATTCTGCTACGGTAAAGTCGAAGAAAGAATCTCCTCCCATTTTTACAATGAACTTATCATTTAGTTTCTCAGAATTTCCACTGAAGGTTACGCCCCACCAATCAGTTACATTGCTAATCTTTTTGATTGCATCGTGCGCACTAATTTTTGCAGAGATGCTGCTGTTAAAATTTTTCATTTCACTCTTTGTTTGATGTAAGTATATTTTTATTACGCCAGTAGCGATAAAGTTGAACAACCAATCTTTAATAACCATATTCCAACCCTGTTCACACTTTGCATAACACTCCTTTTCGGGAACAAGTCCTTCATGTGTAAAGAGGAGAACAGTTTTATCAACTTTGGTGGTTACCTCAAAAATCATTTTTGTGTTTGTCCATTCGTTCATATCTTTTTGAAGCCAATTGAGTTTGCTTTCTGTGACAAGCCAAACTATTTTCTTGTCAGGAATAACTTCAATCAGTTTTTGTTTAGAGTAATGTGCGCCAGGGTGGTTAATAATAAACTCGTCATTTAATTTTGCACTATTTCCTTCGAGGTCTTTGCCGCCCCACCATTTAGCAACATCGTTTGTAATGCATTTGAAAACAAATTGCGGAGATTGAGCAACCTCAATTGTTGTCGTGTAACTTTTGTTTTGCATGTAGAATATCTATTTCCCTTTTGCTTTGTTGTTCAAAAGAGTTTCTAATTTCTTGAGTTTGCCTGCCCAGAATTTGTCAAAGTAATCAATGAATTCCTGCAACTCGTTAAAGCCATCTTGTTTCAAATTGCAATAGCGTTCTCTTCCAATATCCGTAATGGAAACGAAGCCTGCGTTGTACATTATTTTAATGTGTTTTGAAACAGCAGGTCGGCTCATATCAAAATTTTCAGCCAACGCATTTATCGTCATACTGTTTTTTGAAAGCAGTTGCATCATTTGTCTGCGACTTGGGTCGGCAATTACCTGAAATGCATCAAGCGCTTGTGCTCTCATATTTTAACTGCATTTAACTGTTCAACAATTTTGTTCCCGATCCTTGTCCACCCATCATTATGTGCAATAACATCTTCCAGCACGGTAAACCCATTATGCACTAGTTGCAATTTTGTTCCGTTTTCTTTTGGGATGATTGTCCACACTACTTTTGAGTTGAAGGATGTATTATCCTTAAATGAATTGGCTTGCCACGAATATGAAAGGTGGGTATAAGGGTTTACTTCTAACACTTCGCATTGTGCAATGGCTTTGGCATCATCATTGCATTCTCCGATGAAATAGAATTTGTGTCCTACTATCGGCTGAAAATTTGTTTTCATCAGCCATTGCTCTAATAGTTCAGGCTTAGTTAAATATTCCCAAACTTCTTGTGGGGATTGATTAAAGATCCAAGTGTGTTTGATTTCCTTTTGCATAATAAGTAACTTTTTAGTTACTCAAATATATAAGTAACTTTTAAGTTACCCAAATTTTTTTAGGAAATTTCGTTGGGCGAGAATAATGTCAGCAAACATTCCATGTCATTTGAGAAATAAACTTTTTATTTGCAGTGAGCTGCCGACTCGTTGTGCATCTTACTAATTACTAGTGAACAATTCGCTCTGCTTTGGTGGTGCGTGAGCGTAAATTATAATTCTGAATAAAATCGAGTATTGATGAAAAAAGACAATAAATTAGACAACCCTGTTTGGCATTCTTTGTCCGAAACTCAAAAAGAATTTTCAATTGATTACAACAACATAAAATTTTATCATCCTGACTATTGTCCTTTTGGCGGTTTTGAAACAAATGAAAATATCTCGGAGCATATTGTTGAGTATTCAAAATTGGTTGACAATTTTTTTGTTGTTGGTGATAAACCCAAACTTTCAAATGACTTAGCATTTAAAAAAGAGTTGGTATGCCTACAAATGATTATTGATAAGAAAATTGACACAGAAATAAAAGAAGATATTATTCCACTTGGCAGCGAACACACTGATGCATTATTTCAGTTGGTCACATTGGTACAACCTGGTTATTTTAAAAAGAAGACTGCTTTGCTTGGCAATTACTTTGGAATATTTAAAAACGGGCAACTTGTTTCAGTAACAGGCGAGCGAATGAAGATGAATGGCTTTGTTGAAGTAAGTGCAATAGTGACGCATCCAGAACACACAGGACAAGGATATGCAAAACAGTTAATCGCTCACACGGTAAATAATATTTTCGCCGAAAACAAAACGCCTTATTTACATGTAACAGAAACAAATATTGGCGCAATAAAACTCTATGAAAAATTAGGCTTTATTACGAGACGAAAAATTAGTTTTTGGAATATCGAGAAATGAGAATAAAAATAGGGAACTGCATCAATAGAAAAACTGTTCAGAAACAATCTTTCCATCTTTCACTTTATATAAGCCGATTTCTTCCATGCTTGTTCTTTCGCCTCCTTTTGGTTTAAAATCCATCGTCATATAGCAATTGAAATAGGTTCCTGAAACAACTGGAGCTGCGGTGGTGCCACCATACATTTCTTCTACGCCTTCACCCCATTTCTTTCCTTTTTCATAAATCTCTTTCAAACCGTTCGCCTTGCCCCAATCAGATCCTGGAGCTTCTTCACTTGTCGCATCATCGCTATATAACTCTGCATAAATTTTGTCGAATGCACCTACCTGCATATATTCATAAAACTTGTTTGCAACTTCTTGTATTGTCATAATAAATTTTTTTAGAAAATAAATTTACATCATTGCGGTGAGACTTCCACCTCGAATGTTGTGCATAAAATTATTTATATTAATAAAATTATATGAAGAGCAATTTGCTGGATTGACAAGATTTGTATTTGTGTTCTATTCTATATTTTACTTAAAAAGAGATTAACGATATGAACTTAACGCAACAAATAGCAAAGCAATTTAAGGATGTTCATTTTGGAGAAAACTGGACAGGGGTAAATCTTAAAGAAATGACAACTTTGTTTTCGGAATCTTTAAGAGAAGATAGTTTAGTTTTATAATTCTAAAAATTTCTATTGATGAAAAATATTAACAGCAAATTATTATTGATTGTAGCAATTCTCTTTGCAATAAAAGCAGAAGCACAGAAAAGTTATCAGGTATTAACAGTGCCAGCCAAAGAGCAATATGCGCATATTGATACCAAAGGCAAAAGCATATTAGCAAGTGGGAGATATGTGACACCTGCGGGTTCAACGATACAGATAACGCATGATCCTTTTGGTATGGCTGTTTCGCCAGATGGAACAAAAACAGTTACAATTCACAATGGTGTGTTCACCATCATTGATAATGCCACACTTGATAACACTCGCGTTCCAAGCTATGATGGAAAGATTGCTTCGCCATTTTCAAATGGATCGTTTTTGGGTGTTGCATTTTCTCCAGATTCAAAAACAGTTTATTTAAGTGGTGGCGATAACGGTGCAGTGATTGTGTATGATATCTCAACATTCACAAGACTTGATTCTGTTTCATTAAATGGAAAAGTCGATTCTGTGGATTATGATGATAGTTTCACTTCTGATCTTTTATTGAATGAAGATAAAAATGAATTGCTGGTGTTGGATAGAGGTAATTTCAGGTTGGTGCGCATTGATCTTTCTACAAGAAAAATTACAGCTTCCATCAAAACAGGAAGGCAACCTTTTGGTCTTTCAATCAGCCCGGATAAAAAAATTGCATTTGTTGCGAACGTAGGTATGTATGATTATCCGTTGATCCCTGATATTACCCCGCAGAATTATGATACAATGTTGTTGCCTTTTCATCCTTATGGAAATGGAACAAAAGAATCTATTGAAGGCTATACGCTGCATGGAAGAAAAATACCCGGCGTAGGAAGTCCGAATGCGCCAGAAGCCATGAGTGTTTATACAATTGATCTTACAAACAATAAGGTTGTTGATAGATTTAAAACGGGTCATCAAATTGGGCAAATGGTGGAAGGCGCAGAAGTGGTTGGTGGGGCAAGTCCCAATTCAATTGCAGTAGGAAGCAAATATGCTTATGTAACGAATGCTACAAATGATAATATTTCGGTTATTGATTACCGTGAACATAAAATTGTTGGTCACATCGCTATCAAAACAGATAGCCTTATTGATCATTATCGGGGCTTGTTGCCTTTTGGTATTGCATTGAGCAAAGATGAAAAAACATTGTATGCAACCTTGCTTGGCTTTAATGCCGTTGCAGTTATTGATGTGGAGAAAAAAATCACGAAAGGATTAATACCAACTGGTTGGGGACCGGCGCGTGTTCGGCTTAGCAAAGATGAAAAAGAAATTTATGTGATTACTTGTCGCGGTTATGGTGCCGGACCAAATGGAGGAAAAGGTTTTGTTGCGCCTGTGCAGGGAACATATATTGGCGATATACAACTCGGCACTTTTCAAAAAATTGCAATACCTGATGAGCAGCAATTAGCAGCATATACAAAACAAACTATCGAAAACACTTTTATAAAAACGATGGTGAGCGACAATGGAAAAAATCCGTTGCCTACTTTGCAAAACATCAGGAAGAGCCCGATAAAATATATTGTTTACATCACTAAAGAAAACAGGACTTACGATGAAGTGCTTGGTCAATTGACAACAGGCATTGGCGATTCAACATTGGCAAGGTTTGGTGTTGGTGTGAATATTATTCAAAAAGATAAAACGCTTTATCATATCAATATCGGCACGAACCATTTAAAGATTGCAAAGCAATTTTCTTTTGCTGATAATTATTATTGCGATAGCGATGCATCTATTCATGGTCATCATTGGATGATGGGCGTGATACCGAATGAATGGGTGGAAACAAATTCAAGCGTTGATAAAACCGCAAAGCTTTTTTCGAAAGCGTCGGGTAGAAGGTTTCCCGGATCAACAGGAAGTATGGATCCTGAAGATTATGCAGAACGCGGTGGCTTGTGGGAAGCGATGGAAAGAAGCCATGTGTCTTTTTATAATTTTGGTGAAGCAAATGAAACAGCACATAATAGAGAAGCATGGACTGATACTGCAACAGGCTCTGGTCATGCGGTGATGGTGCCAATGCAGAAAGCGTTATACCCGCGCACGAGCCACAACTATGCAGGTTTCAACACAAATATTCCTGATCAGTTTCGTATGCAGCAATTTGAATCTGAGTTCACAAAAATGTGGTTGAAAGGAAAAGGCAAAATGCCGCAGCTCATTACTATGCAAGTGCCGAATGATCATACAGCATCGCCTCGACCGGAAGATGGCTATCCATTTTATCATAGTTATGTCGCAGATAACGATCTCGCTATCGGAAGGATCCTACATTTCCTGTCAAGAACGCCTTATTGGAAAAATATGCTGGTGATTATTACTGAAGATGATCCACAAGGTGGCGTTGATCATATTGATGCTCATCGCAGCATACTCATGATGGCTGGCCCTTACGTGAAGCACGGATATGTTTCGCACACGCATGCGAATTTCGGTTCTATATTAAAAACTATTTATACTATTTTGAATGTGCCTTACGTAAATCAGTATGATGCGACAGCTTCATTGCTGCAGGATTTTTTTACTGATAAGCCCGACTTCTCTCCTTATACATTAGAATTTCCCTCTAAGGAAGTTTTTGATCCGCAAGTTGCTATGAAAAGATATAATAGAAATATTGATTGGAGAAAAGTAATGAAAGGTCCTGAGATGGATGATGAAGACGATTTAAGAAAGGAACATTACAAGCAGCAACAACTCAACAAAGGCACAAAGGATTAAGGGCTGCTAATTTTTTTAACAGTAATGCATATCCTATTGCAGAGAATCATCAATTTAATCAACTAATTATTGCCACATGAAAAATCTATTATTCAACAGAAGAAAATTCATTAAGGATACCACAACGGCTGCAACAGGTATGGCTATTTTATCTTCTCTGCCTAAAAAAACGATTGCTGCTGTTCATACTGAAGCACGTATCCGTTTTGGGGTTATTAATATCAACCATAGCCATATTTTCTCAATGGCGGCTGCGGTTATTCGCGGAGGTGGACAATTGGTATCTGTTTATGCAAAAGAAAAAGATTTGCTGGCAGGTTTTCTCAAGGAGTTCCCTCAAGCAAAAATAGCTGCAAGTGAAAATGAAATATTAGAAGACAAATCGATTCAGCTTGTTTTAAGTTCCGGCATTCCCGATGAGCGTGCACCACTCGGCATCACTGTGATGAAACATGGAAAAGATTATTTGGTTGATAAACCGGGCGTCATCACACTCGAGCAATTGGAAGAAGTGCGCCGCGTACAAAAAGAAACAAAACGTATTTATTCAATCATGTACAGCGAGCGACTTGAAAACAGAGCAACTGTTCGTACAGGCGAATTGATTAAAGCAGGCGCCATTGGAAATGTGATACAAACCATTGGTCTTGGTCCGCATAAAATGTCGCCAAAAACAAGACCTGACTGGTTCTTTGATATAAAAAAATATGGAGGCATTATAACAGATATTGGATCACATCAGTTTGATCAGTTTTTATTTTTCACCAATTCAACATCTGCAGAAATTGTGGCATCTCAAGTTGGCAACGTGCATCACCCTCAATACCCCGAACTTGAAGATTTTGGGGATGTGATGTTACGAGGAAATAACGGTGTAGGCTACATTCGTGTAGATTGGTTTACGCCTGATGGACTTGCTTCCTGGGGCGATGGTCGCTTAACGATATTAGGAACAGAAGGCTTTATCGAAGTGCGTAAAAATATCGATATCGCTGGTCCTGCAGGTGGTAGTCATTTGTATTTGGTAAATCAAAAAGAAACAAAATATTTTGATTGCAATAATGATCCATTGCCTTTTGGTGAATTGTTTGTAAACGACATTCTCAACAGAACAGAAACTGCGATGACACAGCAACATTGCTTTCTTGCAACTGAACTGGCATTAAAGGCACAGAAGGTTGCACAGAAAATAAACTTAGTAAAATAAGATCTCTTTGTATTTGTATTCCATTATTAATTATCAATTATTAATTACTGTGTTCTCCTCCCGTCTTCAGAAATTTATAAAAGACAATGCAGATTATAAAGGTTAGCTTGCACCCAAAGCAAAATTTAAGCTAACTAATAATGTCGCCTTTACTATATCTGTTACTCTTCATCGCTCTCGTAATAATTGTTGTCGTTGTCATTCTGGTTGCCCTTTACAAAAAGAATAGCCATACAGAATTGTATAAGGAAGGAGTGCGAAATGAAAATGATGGTCAATATACATTCGCTCTTCAAAACTATGAAGATGCACTCAGCGAAATCCGCAAATTGAAAGTTGATAATAAATTCGGGGATAAAATATCTGAAAGGATAAAAATGCTTCGCACGCTCATTGATTATGAAAGCCAAACTGGTCGCCCCGTTTCATAATCAAAACAATCAAAACTGCTATTCTGTAAATACTTCGCAAATGTGTGAATTATATAAACTATCAATAGGAATGTGTAACACATGTATGTGTAAATAGATCGATCTTTAATAGCTCCTTTGCCTGCCTTCTCTCCATCACAAATCTTAAAATGCATCAAGACGCACCTATACGAAATGTTATTAAGTTAGTTGCCTATCCTTTGCCTCCTGATCTGTCTGGTTCATTGGTGCCTGCTAAAGTGGTTCTTAAGCAACCTGCTCAATTTGCGTCTGCACTGGCGCATGAAGTGAGAAATCCATTGTCAAATATCAATCTTGCTGTGGAAATATTACAATCAACGATGAGTGATGATGAACAGAAAGATTATCTCGATATCATTTTGCGTGGTACTGCAAAAATTAATGATTTGGTAGGTGATCTGATTGCATATTATCAAACGGAAGAATTGCGCCCGCAACGATATTCGATAAACAAATTGTTGGATGAAGTTCTTGCAAAAACGGTAGATAAGATCATGCTCAAACACATTGTGGTTGTAAAAGATTATACTTCGTTTGATAACAAAATATGCGTTGATAGCCAGAAAATAAAAATAGCGCTAACAAATATTATTATCAATGCAATTGATGCCATGCCTTCCGAAAATGGGGAATTAAAACTGATAACAAAATCACGAAAAGGAAAATGCACAATAGAAATTGAAGACAACGGCATTGGCATAAGCAAAGAAAATCTAAAAATATTTTTAAGCCTTACTATACAAATAAGCCAGGTGGAATGGGTCTTGGATTATCGACCACAGTTGACATCCTTGTTTCGAATCATGCGGCTATCGATGTACAATCACAGGAAGGCATTGGGACAAGTTTCATTCTTTCATTCAATAAGGTGCTATAATTAATTTTTTGCAACGTGCATTTCACCTTTCTATTTAAATTAATTAATTATGAAAAATCAATTTTTGGAAAATGTATATTCCTGTCATGTGCCTGATAGATTGTTGGATGCATCCCTGCTGAAATTCGATTTGCCAAAAGTCATTGAAAAGATAATAAATGAAGATGCATGGAAAACAGGCGATCGCAATGCCATCACGCTTGTGAAGAATGAATACATGAGAATCGTGTTGATTGCTCTGCATAAAAAATCAGAAATAAATTTTCACCAATCGGGCAATCTGATCAGCATACAATTAATTCAAGGGGAATTAAATTTTAAAACAGATTCTCAATCTGTGATATTGAAAGAAGGAGGCTTATTGGCGGTGCATGAAGATATGAAGCATAACCTGATTGCTTTAGAGGAATCAGTATTTCTTTTAACGATTATCATTGCTTTGTGAAGATGTAATAATTGATACAAGATCGTTTAGCAATGCATGAAGATTATCATTCAAAACCGGGTATTATAATAACGATGCAGCGCTATGATGGTTTTGCTGCCGCTGCATTTTCTTTGTTTGCTTTATCCTGACCAATTCCCATAGTCAATGCAGTTAATCCTGCCATGCTTCCAAGCTGCATTGTATCAACTGCCGAGCTCGGCACGATAACAATTGTTGAATTTTGTTTCAAGCCTTCATACAACATATTCATCGCTCTTAAATGCAAAGCCACCGGATTGTTTGCATAAGTCAATGCAGCTTCTCCAAATTTTTCAGCGACCTGTCTTTCCGAATCACCCAAAATTACACGCGCCTGTCTCTCTCTTTCTGCCTGTGCTTGCATGGACATCGCATTCTCCAATGAAGAAGGTATCAAAACATCTTTCACTTCTACTGAATTCACATTGATTCCCCAAGGCTCCGTGCGCTCATCAATAATTTTTTGCAGAATGCTACTCATCTTATCCCTTCCTTCAAGCATGTCAGATAACATCGTCTTTCCAATAACATCGCGCAATGCAGTTTGTGAAGCCCAACTGATCGCGCTTTTAAAATCTGCCACTTCCAGTGCGGCTTTTTGCGGATCCATCACTTTCCAGAAAAGCACTGCATCCACATCAACAGGAACTGTATCTTTTGTAAGTGTTTTTTCTGCTTTGAAAGCAGTGGTGATCACGCGGGTATCGATCCAATATGGTATGGTATCAATCACAGGGATAATAAGAAATAGCCCTGGTCCTTTAAGAGAACGGAAATGCCCAAGACGCAGTACCACGGCTTTGTCCCACGGATCAGCAATTTTGATCGCAGAAGAAACGATCATAGCAATCACGAAAGCGATGCCTGCAATGATTGCGCCTTCGGTAGTGTTAGCAGCTCCATACAAAGAGTATGCGATTGCAAGACCAATACCGAAGATGATAACAAATATTAAAACTGAAAATGAGCTTTTACTTTTCATGAGAAACCTCCTTATTAATTGGAAATAATAAAGGTAGGCTGACTATGTTCTTGATTTGTTATACAAATCTTGAGAAAGATTATATTATTCACACATTTCGGAAGATGATATGTATGTTTCGGAATCAGTTATCTATTGCTGATAACGTTTATGCATAACCGTGTACAAAAAGCGATAAGCAAAGGTTATGAAATGAGTTGTTTACGATGGCGCTTAAGATTGCTGAAAGAGTTTAATAGTTTCAATTGCGTGAACGCGCACAAAATTCCGTTCAATTGATATCGGATCATTTTTCTCAATCCTTCGTATAAAAAAGATTCATTCAGGATATCACGATAGACTTCAAGCATTTTAGTTTCATTCAGCTTGCAAAATGCCAGTATTTCATTTTCATCATGAAAGATTTTCGCTTCTGCGCTTGCTTCATAAATATTTTCTTTTGGGGGAACGCCGCCCAATGTTTCTATTTGGGATGATAGCTCACGGGCATATTGATTGTTTTCCTGAGCAAGCATTAATATTGCGTGGCGCAATTCTTTATCGTGAATATTGGCAGCTACTTGTTCATATTCTTTTTTTCCTTGCCATAAAAGCCCACAAAGGGATTTTATTTTTTCTAATATCAAAGGCGAAGCTTCGAAAAGATTCAATTCCATAATGACAATTTTTGTTCAGCGATCGTATTCTATGTTTGTTTCAACAACCCTGCCAATGGAAGGGTGAAAGCGTTAATTAACAAAGAAGATATTTGTGATATTAAGAATTAAGAATAGATGTCTGAAGCTTATAGAACAAAATATCGGCAGCAATAAACAAGAATGAAAACAGTTAACTTCATGCCAACATTTTTTATGAGATATTTTTATTTATTCCTTGCTGTTTTTTGTTTATGCATTTCATGCTCGCACAAAAAATATAAAAATCCGCATGTGGAAATACAAACAAGATCTGGAGATATTGAAGTGGAACTTTTTCCGGACAATGCACCAAAAAGCGTTGCTGCTTTTTTATCATACATTGATTCCGGTTATTATAAAAACGCTTCTTTTTATAGAGCTTTGAATGAGGATAACCAGCCAACAGGCAATGCAGAAACGGCGATGATTCAAGGCGGCATTTGGAAAACAAAACATGGAATGAAAATTCCCGGCATCCCACATGAAAGCACACAGCAAACAAAACTCACACATACCAACGGCACAATCTCTCTTGCACGACAAGAACCCGGAACAGCCAACACAGAATTTTTTATTTGCATCGGCGATCAAAAAGGGTTTGATTATGGCGGCGACAACAATCCCGATGGACAAGGATATGCTGCGTTTGGAAAAGTTGTAAAAGGAATGGATTTGATAAAGCAATTTTATATTCAGCCGACGAATGGAGATCGATTGGTGGATAAGATTGAGATTTTGAATGTGGTGAGGTTGTAGGGAGGTGACATTCTTTTTGACTATTGCCTGGCCTCGTGCCATTACGAACAAAGGCAGAAGTTTTTTTAACTAATAATGTGAAGTAATTAGCCAATAAATGGAATATGATGAGGCACTACATTAGAGTTTTTAATTAATAGCTTCTTAAACCATTTTTTACCTAGTTTGTCAGCAGTTATATGATAAACCGGAGTAGATCTTAATAAGGAGCTAAACTTTTTGAAAGATACAATTGGACCCAAACCAATTATATAATAAAATGGAAAATGCTCTAACGGCATATCAGGCAAAATCGACATCATGCCAATAATGTATCCTTCAACATATGCTAAGTCCTGATAGTTTTTAACTTTAATAAGTTGCCTTTTAATATGTTCATATGAATGAATTGAATTCATAATTTTTTGCTCGTTAAATGATTGACCTGACTTGGAGTGATATTCTAAGTAATCAAATGCATGTTGTAATCCATCTTGATAAAATAGATTATAAATAGAAGTTGTCGTGCGATGTTTTGAATAATACATTTCTGACTCCTTATGGGCATTAGACCTTGCATATGTGAAAAGTTGCACCGTTTCTAAATTTTTTTTTGGAATCAAAAAATTAGTCCCTTCTAAGTGCTCTCTCAAAACCGAAAAGAAGTATGATGCATCGGTTTCAATTACTGTTGTATTACCATTCTTTATTTTATTTTTGAAATTCGTGTCGATTGTAATTATATAATAATGAGGAATAATTAATCCCATTTCCTTTTTTAAAAAGGAGTAAATTTTATTAAAATCAAAATCACTGAAAGAGTATCCAACAAATACTACTACTTTGGTTGCTAGTAAAGTTTTCAAATATCCACCAACTAAGCCCGAATTCAAGTTTTTATAACATTTTTTATAATCTTCTGTTGTTGCTACGATGCTTCCATAATTGCTGATAGAGCCATGAATTTTGAAAACTTTTCTAGAATCAATTTTATAAAAAGCAAAGTCTTCTGCTGTAACTATGGGTGTTGCATTGCATTCTAATTCAAAATAGTTATCCCAATTTGTAGTAATAATTTTGTCAATGGAATAAATTGAAGATATTTCCTTATGAAACCTTGTAGCGACCCTATAAAGTTCTGCAAATTGCTGGCAATACTCAAATCTATGACGTATTTTTTCTAGCAATTGAGTTCGCCCGTTGATTTGTTTACAATATTTAGACATTAAAGAGGGGAAATCAATTTCCTCATTTAAAACTAAGTCTCCTTTAACATCCTCATATAAAGTTTCTTTGAAGACTAACTTGCCTTCTGTACTTATTCCTGCACCAGCAAATACAACTAAATCGCCACTCTTAGTTGCTTCAATGATTTCTTCAGGTAAATCGAAGGGCAAATTGTTTTTACAAAGCGCACAATTGCAATTCATATCGCGAACTTCTTTAATTATTTTAGCTAACACATGTCATTTTATCTAGGTTCATGTCCTCACTAACCGAAGTTAAAAAATTAATTCACTCGCCGTTTATAAAGCGCTCAATAGAATTGTTGCCGTACAAGTGAGTGACACAACGATGCTTAATTGAAAACAAATGCTGGTCAACAAAAAACCTAATCAAACTGCCCCGTATACAACTCAAAATATTTTCCTTTCTGCTTTAATAAATTTTCGTGATTCCCTCTTTCAATGATCTCGCCGTTTTCTAGAACCATTATCTCATCTGCGTTGCGCACGGTTGATAGGCGATGCGCAATTACAAAACTTGTTCTGCCCTGCATCAATGCATCCATTCCTTTTTGAATGATGACTTCTGTGCGTGTGTCGATAGAACTTGTTGCTTCATCAAGAATAAGAATGGCAGGTTTTGCAACTGTTGCACGCGCAATGTTCAATAATTGTCTTTGCCCCTGACTTAAATTTCCACCATCATTTTCTAAAACAGTTTGATATCCTTTCGGCATACGCTTAATAAATGAATCAGCACCGGCAAGCGTTGCGGCTTCAATCACTTCTTCATCGGTTGCTGCCAATCTTCCGTAACGAATATTTTCCATCACCGTTGCAGTGAACAGATGTGTATCCTGCAACACAATCGCCAATAAACGGCGAAGACTTTTTCGCTGAATGTTTTTTATATCTATTCCATCGATGGTAATATGCCCTGATTGAATATCATAAAAACGTGGGAGCAAATTCATGATGGTTGTTTTGCCTGCTCCAGTAGAGCCAACCAATGCAATCTTTTGTCCTGCTTTCGCTGCGAAAGAAATATTTTTCAGAATAATTTTATCAGCATCATAACTGAAAGTAACATCGTTGAATTGCACATCGCCTTTTGCATGCGTCATATCAATTGCGCCATCAGCATCTGGTATTTCTGGTATCTGATCCATAATCTGAAAAATACGTTCGGCTCCAGCTAATGCAGATTGCAGATTGTTATACTGACTGGAAATTTCATTCACGGGTCTTCCAAACTGCCGCGAGTATTGAAGGAAAGCAGCAAGTCCGCCGAGATCAAGTCCTTTTAAAATTGCTAATAATCCACCAACTGTTGCAGTGAGCGCAAAATTGATCGTGTTTAAATTTTGTATGATGGGCATCATCGCACCAGAATAAAACTGCGCCTGCGTTCCCTTATCACGAAGATCATAATTGATCATTTCAAATTCTTTTGCGGCGCTTTCTTCATAACAAAAAACTTTTACTACTTTTTGTCCTGTGATCATTTCTTCCACATAACCATTCACAGTTCCGATGGCAACCTGCTGTGTTGTAAAAAACGTTTTGCTCTTCTTAATGATTAGGCTTGCTACCCAAAGCATCAGCGGCACAATGATCAATGTGACTAAGGTTAACAACGGACTGATATAAATCATCAATACAAAAATGCCGACCAAAGTTATAGTGCTGGTAAATAATTGCAGCACACTTGTGTTGAGTGAATCACTCACATTATCAATATCATTGGTGAAACGGCTCATCAGATCTCCATGACTGTTGATGTCAAAAAATTTTACAGGCAATGATTGAAGTTTGCTGAAGAGATCTGCGCGAATAGTGCCTACTGTTTTTTGAGCAACGGCAATCATCAACCGATTTTGCCAGATAGAAGCAAGCGAACCAGCGATATAAATGCCCAATAAAAAAAATATCATTTTAATAAGTCCCGGCACGTTGTGAGGAATGATATATTTATTAATGATTGGACGGAGCAAATAAGAGCCCGCCAATGTTGCTCCCGTATTTATTAGCAATAATAAAAGAACGATTATCAATAATAATTTTTGCTGACTTAAATATTTCCACAGCCGAAGAATAACCTGTTTTGAATTTTTAGGTTTCTCAACAGAAATTCTGCTGCGCCTGCCGGGAAGCCCGCTGGGAGTTATTTTTGTAGTGGATGATTCACTCATAAAGCGGCAGGTTCTTTTAGCTCCTGTGAATAATATATTTCCTGATATACAGCGTTTGTTTTTATTAATTCATCGTGTGTGCCGTTTCCAATAATTGCGCCATCATCCAATACAATTATTTTATTGGCAGATTGAATGGAACTAATTCTTTGTGCGATAATAATAATTGTGGTGCCGTGAAGATGGCTGCTCACGGATGTTCTTATTCTCGATTCAGTGGCTGTATCAATAGCGCTGGTGCTATCATCTAAAATTAATATAGATGGCTTTCTTAAAATAGCTCGTGCAATACAAAGACGTTGTTTCTGTCCACCGGAGACATTCACACCGCTTTGTCCCAACACAGTTTCATATTGTTTGGGGAACGACATAATGAAATCATGTGCCTGCGCATCTTTTGCTGCATTAATAATTTCATCATCCGAAGCATTTGGTTTTCCCCATTTTAAATTTTGTTTGATGGTGCCGGAAAACAATTCATTTTGCTGAAGCACTAAACTAATTCCTGAACGAAGGTTTTGTAAAGTGTAATCACGCACATCTGTATCGTCAACAGTTATTCTTCCTTTTGTGACATCATATAATCTTGGTATCAATTCTACCAATGTGCTTTTTGCAGATCCCGTTGCGCCAATAATGGCAATCGTTTCGCCCGATTGAATGGTGAGATTGATGTCCTTCAAAACAAACTCAGGGCTATCAGGATGATATTTAAAAAAAACGTTTTCAAAAATTACTTTGCCTTTTTTTACAGGAATATTTTTTTCGATTGCAATTGCTGAATCAGCAATATCAACTTCTGTGTTCAACACTTCGAGTATGCGTTCTGATGATGCTTGCGCTCTGGAAAAAGTCATGATGGTCATTGAAAGCATCATCAGCGACATTAATATTTGTGTGATGTAAGTGATGAATGACATGAGTTGACCAACCTGAAATGTTCCAGAGATAATCTTGTTTCCACCGAACCATACAATTGCTACGATAGAAATATTCATGACCAATTGCATTACGGGCATAATGAGCACAACCATGCCTGAAGCTTTAATCGCAATTTCTCTCAGCTCATCATTTGAAGCGCCGAATTTTTTCATTTCAAAATCTTCTCTCACAAAAGATTTTACCACACGCACGTTCACTAAGTTTTCCTGTATCACGGCGTTTACCTTGTCAAGCTTTTTCTGCATCATTTCAAAAAAAGGTAAGCCGCGGCGAAGTATAATATAAATGCTGATGGCTAATACGGGAATTGCAACGGCAATTACTGATGCAAGCCCTGCATTGATGCGCACGGCAATGATCACAGCAAACAATAACATCAATGGCGCACGGATTAATAATCGTAGCGACATCATGATCACTTCCTGCAGAATATTCACGTCGTTTGTTATCCTTGTAGTGAGCGATGAAGAACTAAATTTGTCTAAGTTGGAGAAAGAAAATTCTTGTATTTTATTGAACAAACCTTTTCTTAATTCTGCGGCAAAACCAACTGATGCGTGTGAAGAGTAATAGATGTTCCCAATATTTGCAGCAATGGCAACTATTGATAAGCCAACCATAATTCCACCAGTCTGAAAAATATAATGAAGGCTTTTTTGCTTTACGCCCTGATCAACAATTTTTGACATTAGCTCGGGCTGCACGATTTCACAGATCACATCAACCACCACCAACAAGGGCGCAAACCATAATGCTTTTTTATATTTTAAGAAATAGGGGAAATATTTTCTCATACGCTGCCCGAAATATTTTTCATCAGTAAAAATATATTATTTAGAAGCTGTTTAAAAATAGAATTGAAGATTGGTAGCAACATTGCTAGCTCTATGCGAATCAAGATCGTCAAATTTAATTAGAGAGCAGCACGTCATTGCGAGGAACGAAGCAATCTGATCTTACAATTTCATGCTCTCGCTATTAGAAGAGCAGATTGCTTCGCAGAGCCTCGCAATGACGATCCGATTAGTTCGCAGCTCTTAAACATTTTGGAATTAAAAGTTATTGAGTTTCAAAAGTGTGAATGATGTAACTAATAAATAGAATTACATAACACTTAATCACATAAAGAAACTCAGCTTTGCATTTCATTCTGCCCACGGGTTTATCCATCTTCCATTCAAATCAAAGTGGGCGACATCTCGGTTCAATCAATTCAGAAAAAAACAAAACAACATAAATGAAAAAGAAATTCAGCCAGGCATTGGCAATGACAGCTTTTTGTATCATGGGATTAAGCGTTGCTCTCCATTCACAAACAATTTATAAGATAAATGAAACAAAAGACATTGATATGAAATTGTCGGGCACATCAACGCTGCACAATTGGGCAATGGATGCAAAAACATTTTCTGGTGAAGCACAATTTGATTTTAAAGCAGGTAGCTCTGATGAACTCACATCCATTAAATCTTTAAACTTTTCACTGGAAGTACAGAACCTGAAAAGCGGGGAAAATGGATTGGATAAAAATGCATACAAAGCCTTAAAAACAGGGGAGTATAAAGACATATTGTATGAACTCACATCAGCAACTGTATCGTCTGTAAGCGGCAATAAATATCTGCTCAAAACAAATGGCAGCCTCACAATTGCTGGTGTTACAAAAGATGTGGAAATGGATGTTTATTGTGTCGTTAATGAGGACGCAAGCATCACGTGTACCGGCTCAAAGAAATTATTGATGACCGATTATCAGGTGAAGCCACCAACATTTATGCTTGGCGCAATGAAAACAGGTGATGCCATTACTTTGAATTTTGTTTTGGTCTATAAAAAGTAAATAGAAATTTCCCGCAATTATTTTCAACCTCATATAACATAAAATGAAAATCAAGATTCTTATAATTTTTTGTTTCACTTCTGGTGCCTTGAAAGCACAACAAGAAACATTGCAGTTTTTTCGCCCCAACAATAAGCTGGGCATAAATATTTTTGAGACTTCTAAAACTGATACCATCCCATTTACAAAACTTAGAGTTAGGATTGGAGGCAATTTCACACAGGATTTTCAAGGACTTAGCCATCAAAATAATGCTCAGCCTGTGGTTGTGGATGGCATAAACAGCAATCAACTCATTCCTCTTACCAATGGTTTCAACCGCGCTATGGCGAACCTGGCCATTGATGTTCAATTGTCTGATGGGATCAGAATGAACTTGACCATGTATTTATCTACACGCCATCATGAGGAGACATGGGTGAAGGGCGGCTACGTACAAATTGATAAACTAACTTTCTTAAAAAGTGATCTGATTAATGAGATCATGAAAAGTTTTACCATCAGAGCAGGAGATTATGAAGTTGATTATGGCGATCAGCATTTTCGCAGAAGCGATGGTGGCAACGCTACATTCAACCCTTTTGTAGAAAATTATATAATGGATGAATTTGCAACAGAGGTGGGTGGCGAAATATATTACCATCACAAAAGCGGTTTATTTGCTATGATTGGAGTGACCAATGGAGAGCTTAACCCTACAGTTGTAGCGTCAACTGAAACTGATTCTTCAACAGGGAAAGTGAATGTGTATGATCCCGCATTTCACGGCAAGCTTGGATTCGATAAACAGGTAAATAAAGATTTCAGGGTAAGGATCACAGGATCTTTTTATGCAGATAAAAGCGCTTCGAGCAATACTCTATTTTTTGGTGACAGAACAGGCTCGCATTATTTCTTTGTTATGGAGAATACTGCAGCTACTTCTGATGGCAATGCTTGGTCAGGAAGATACAACCCACAGTACAGCGAACAAGTATCAACTTACATGATTAACCCATTTCTTAAATACAAAGGCTTTGAACTGTTTGGTACTTATGAAATGGCAAAAGGAAGAATGATCACTGAACCGGATATGCGGACGACTACCCAATATGCGGTTGATCTGATTTATAGGTTCTGTGAGCACAAAGAAAATTTTTGGATTGCAGGAAGATTCAATTCAGTGAAGGCTCAGCTACCTTCGGATCCAACTGATGTAACCATCAATCGGTTTGTTGCTTCAGCAGGATGGTTTATGACGAAGAACATTATGATCAAGGGTGAATATGTAAATCAGGTTTATAATAATTTTCAAGCAACTGATATTCGCTCCGGCGGCAAGTTCAATGGCATGATGATGGAAGCTGTGGTTGGATTCTGATCGTCCTTAAACAGAAGAAAAAAATTATACAAAAGATCAGTATAAAGAAAATAAAACCGATGAGTACAACAAAAAAATTAGGCATCTGGATGGATCATTCAAGTGCTCACTTAATGGAATTTACAACCGATCCGATTGAGACAAAAACGCTTGAATCAAAATTTACGCATGAGGCAAAAGAACAGAGTTTAGGGAAGAGCGAAAACCTGATGCATAATAAAGAACAGCACCAGCAATCAGAATATTATAAAAAGCTTGGAGAGATTATTAAGAATTATGAAGAGGTGATTCTTTTCGGTCCTACCAATGCAAAAGTAGAACTGTTTAACACGCTGAGAT
>CAIYPC010000245.1 GCA_903927975.1 uncultured Bacteroidota bacterium
GGAACATCCTTCCAACAGTGGTGAACATAATCGCATTCAAAAGGTTTAAAACATCTGCCCCCAATTGCCGCCACAGGCTCATCTCCGCATTTCAGCACTGCCATAAGCTTTGGGGCGGCCTCAGCAATCTGCGATTGCTTTGCCAATACAAAAGCAGTCACATTCTCTAATTTAAAAAGTTGTCTGGCATCTATATCGCCAGTACGGACATATGTATTATCAATCAACATCATAAAGCACTGATTAATATTATACCCAGCCCCTGTAAACACCCGGTACTGAAAAGACATATCATCAACATGGTACTCTTTGACGCCGGTTGAGCTCTTAACTTCAATCATATCCCAGCCATCACTACCGAGTGCTTTTCTAAGAATATCAATCCTTGAATATGTTCCATCAGGATTTATTGCCGTGGCTTCAAAAATTACTTCATGGCCTGCTTTTATTAGTTCTAAGGTGTCTGCTGCGCCCTGTTGCGAATTATAAAAAGCTGCAGTAACTTCTACTCCATTAGGAAAGCATTTTTTTGCCCACTCTCCAACCTCGTTCCCTGTGTCAAAGATCGCTTGTTGAGAAGGGCTAACTGGCGGCGTTAAATCCTTACGGTTAAGGGAATACCAAAGGTTCTTTGGGCACTGCAGGCCCTTAATATACTGCGTTTTTGAGATTTGCGCCCTATCAACCATCATGTTTCTCAAGCGAAATAAGTGACTCTTTGCACATTTGGCGCATCTTATCTCGCAAAGATGACGGCTTTATAATTTCTACGGTCGAACCCCAGGTAAAAAGGTGCCAGCTCATTTCAGCAAGCCCCCCTGCCTTAAAACGAACGATAAGGCTGCCGTCTTTTTGCTCTTCTATAGTTTGAGTTGGATGAAAAACATAGGAGGCTGCATCGTTTGCTGCCTCCGGTGAAAATCTCAATACAACGTTTACAGGATCTTCCTGAAATATCCCGAATGAACGCTCTGCATAGCTCTGCAGAGTGAACTTTGCATCGCGCTTATAAGTATCGCCTGTTTCTGTAACTTTAAGAATGTTTGCAAGCAGCCAAAGCCGCCAGTCTTTGGCCTCTACGCTATATCCGACTAAATATGTCTTTCTGCCGTACAAAAGCCCATACGGATGAACTGTCTGCAGCTTACTTTCATTGGTCTTACGATTTTTTTGATATTTAATGCGGATGGTGTGGGTATTTAGAATTGCGCTTCTGATGGTTGAGATAAACTCTTCACGCAGAACAATCCTTGGGCCTGGCTTTAGTGCCAGCCCCTCTGCCAGGGTTAACATTTCAAGGTCGGGCTCCATACGACGCAAAGCGTCCGGGCGCATTGCGCCGCAAAGTGATAGCCGAAGGCTTTCAAGCTGAGCTGCTTGACCTTGCATATTTTCACGCTTTAAGAGATCGATAGCCGTGCTCAAATCTGCCAATTGCTCTTTTGAGCCGTTCATAAGTCGAGATAAAGTACCTTGTGGAAGCCGCCATCTTTTAATTCTTTCTCCGCCCGTAATGGGCTCCATCTGGGGGAAAACGCGCTCTACTGCATCACGCATTCTTTCTGCTGTACGCCGTGATACTTCTAGCTGATTCTGTATATCAGCCAAAGATACGCCCTCGCGTGTGGCTTGCATCATTAGTGCTAATTTTAAGATCGATTCAGCATTTTCGTGACGTGGACCCGAACCCATAAAAAAAATTCCTAACTCATCATTTATAATTGCAAGCTCACAAGTCAAACATTGCTAAAAACATGCTAACCATGCCGTTTTTTGCACCATAGATTATATTAATCCCCCCTATGAATTTGTCGAGCAGCTTAGTAGATCTATGCTGCTCTAAAGCCCACCGACTTTATAGCGCCAGGCTTAACATTATTTTCCTGTTGCAGCATTGCCAGAATAGTCTGTGCATCATCCGTTTTACCGATAATTTTTGATTTGTTTAATACAAGCGAAAAATCCCCGGGCGTAAGTCTATCAAGTTGCATAATTTCAGACGGTGGCTTTAATGAGAAGAAGTGCTGGAAGCTTAAGCTTGCTTGCTCGGGGGTCATATAATCAAAGCAAAGCTTGAAAGTAAATCTTCGCAATGATGCTGCATCAAGAACACTCATTAAGTTTGTAGTACACGCAAATGGTAATGGGTGCGATTCCATCCAGGTCAACATCTCGTTTACAGCTGTGACCTCCCAAGAGTTCTTTGACATCTGACGATCATGTAAAAAACTATCTGCCTCGTCAAAAATAAGAAAGGTTTCATCTGCTATTGCTGATTCAAAAGCTTCGGCAATATTTTTCTCCGTCTTCCCCACCCACATAGAAATAAGGTCAGAAGCACGCACGTGGCTCACCTCCATTCCCATTCTTTCAGCCAAATGCCTTGCGTAAGCACTTTTTCCAGTGCCGGGTGGGCCATACAAACATAAGGAGAAATTTCTCAAGGCCTCCTTTTTTGCTAATTGTCCCGTAAGTGATTTCAAGTCTAGGTCTGAGTTAGTAAGTTCTGGCAAAAACTTTACAGGTGTTTGCTTGCTACGGGAAGGATTCTGCCCCATAACCTTTCTTGAGTTTTTAAGAACAAACTTAACCTGTTCCTTCGTGCCATCCGCAAGAACAGCCGCACGTATAGCATTATGAATTAATGCGGGCGCATCATCAAACTCATGCGCTAGACTATTAATTTCATCTTCATGCAGATACATTTTTTCCTGGTCTAGGATCCTTTTTAGGACGATCTCACGATTTTTGCGTGTGGGCGGTTTCATCTCAATAGCTAGTGTCATGCGCCGTAA
>CAIYPC010000246.1 GCA_903927975.1 uncultured Bacteroidota bacterium
ATTTAATGTTTGACATGAAATGATTTTCGGTATTAGCTTTTACTTTAAATAAGCGTTTCTTATAGCTTTTTTTTGTTGATATCATTTTCCTGATTTCGACAAAATGATTATATATTATTTCATCTTCCTGCAATTTAATTAACTTGTAACGATATAATAATAACCTAAATCCTAGTGACTTGTCATATACTGCATATTTTGATTCGCCTACAAATTATTCCAGCAAATTTGATTTTTATACTATTGGTGCAAGCCCCTTCTTGCTCGAAAAATTATTAGAAATTCTGGATGATAAAGATGACACAATCGAAGAAATAAAAATAGGTCTGTATTTATTCAACAATGAAATTTTAAATCAAAAATTAATAGCATTAGCAAAAGCAGGGGTTAAGATAGATGTGATCACAATCCCATTAGATGGCTATGATGCGACATCTCCAAAAAGAATAATAAATCTCAAGACAAGAGAAATTGAAAGTACTGCAACTAAGTTCAGTCTTGCAAGGAATATATTTAAACAGCATTACAAAAATGAGGTGCCCAATTATACGCTATATTTTTTTCCGCACATCTATTTGCGCTCTGAAAATGTAAAAAATTTTGCCAGGGGTGAAATGCCATATTCTTTGCACATAAAATCTTTTTTGATAAAATATAAAAATAAAATTGGCACCGTTGGATTGTCATCTTCAAACTTTGCGGTGAGGGATTTGGTGAAGGAAGAAAATTTATTAATTATAAAAAATGAAGTCAACTATTTTAATCCCACTTATCATTTTTTTGATGATCTAATAAAAAGTGCAATACCAATTCATAATTTCGATTTTAAAAAAGATTACTCAAATTATGAGGTCGAAACAACCGAACAGCCTGTTTCAAATTGCTGCAATTTTATCGCACCGTTTTATTTTAATGCTGCTTTTAAGGCAGAAGCTGCCATTTTAAATTTAATCAATGATGCCAGATTATCTATAAAAGTTGTTGCTCAACATATTTGTCCCGTAAGCTATACTATAAATGGAAAGTTTCATTCTGAATTTGAAAACAAAGAATTTTTCAGAGAAGGGTTACTGAAGACGATTATTGAAAAAGCAAAAGCTGGCGTGAAGGTTGAGTTTATTTCACAAACATTTGCTTCTTCAGAAAATAAGTTGGGTAGTAATTTCAGAACTCCGCTAAACAAAGCATCCTTCATTGAATTTTTTAAAGCTATAACAAATGTTCCCAATATTTCATACTATGTCAATGAAAACATTCACAGTAAATATATGATTGTGGATGATAAAGTTTTTGTTTCATCGTTTAATTATACACCCACTCAGTTCATATATTTAGATAAGGTGGATATTAAAACATTTAAAAATGATCCTGGAAAAAGTTATCAAGGAATTTATTCTGAAACGGGGCATTATTGTATCATTGACGATTTGGGTTTAGCTAAAGAATATAAAAAAAATTTCGACGGGTTATTAACGAAAAATGAGACAACTATCATTCAGCAATCCTGAATTAAAACCATACATATTGCCGAAATTATTTTTGAAAGCTAAAACTGTGAATCAATATTTCGACAGGTTTATTATCTTCTGGCGGCTTGCCCTCGAACAGCCACAAATTAATATGAATGGGCATTAATAGACTACTGATGGAAGCGGGCGGCTGTGTGAAAGTATGCGCCTCGATTAAATCTTTCTTGTCAGTTGAGAAACCATTGAATGTATAGAACGCTATACTGTCTTTGCTCCAAATAAATTGCTGTGTGCTTTTATTATTTTCTTGAATGTATTCTTTGCCGTAAGTACTATTTCTGTATTCTTTTTTCTCTGCGGGCCAAACCGTATAGTTTAAATTGGGATAACTATTGTTGCCCCATCTTGCAAATTCCATATCTATTTCATCAAAACCATCATTGCCTGAATAATTGAACAAGCCAAGCACAATATTTTTATCCATCTTATCAATCGCACCTTCGACTTCAAAAGTGTAAGTGCCGAATTGGAATTTTTTTTCTGAAGTGATTTCAGGACAGAGCCAATTACCAGTTATAGAATCTTTGTGCAAATAAAGATGCAATGTTCCTTGTTTGTCAACCCATACAGATTTATCACTAAAATAATTTGGTCCCGGACCTTGTGTGCCTGAAACATTTCTCACTTTCCATTGTAAGCCGCTGAATGAAATTGTTTTTTCGTCATTGACTTCAGGCTTTGTTTTAAGAATATATGCTTTGGTTATAGAATCAAGTTTGGGAAAGCTATCTAAAAATTTTCGTTTGTTTGCATACATGGTGTCCAATTTGCTCATTGTATTATCACCATAACCTGCATAGAGTAATTCGACTACATTCATGCCGTTGATTACATTCCCAAACGCGGGAAATCCTTTTACATCAGAGAAAAGTATCGTATCAAGAAATTGATTGTTGTTGAGATTAATAAATAATTCTCTTCCGCGGGTTTCTTTGCCGCCTCTTGCAAAACTTAAAGTTCCTTTTTTGTTGCTATGAATAACTTCTTCATCAGGCAATTTGTAGTTTGACCAGTTGTTCATTTTAATTGTATCACTCCCGCCGAACTGTGCAACGAAATTTGAATCCACCCGATAGAAAATGGATGGATCATAAAAATGATGTTTCAGCAATTGATAAAATCTGTCCACAGCAAGTGGCGACCATTCTCTTTTTACGCGCACATCAAAACTGCCTTTATTGGTTTCAAATCTGGCAACAAATATTTCTGGTGATTTTTCATCGATCCATTTTGATTTAAAAATTGGTTTCGTGCATCCATTGACAATTATTAAAATAAGAAGAAAAATTAATTGTCGCATTTGAATTGTTTAAAGTTTGGAGGATGAAATTAAGCGCTGCTTATTTTTTGGCAAGTTTAAACCTATCAAATTTTTATAATTCTAAAATTTCAATTTTAGATAAAAAAGTTGCTTTTTCTATTATTTCATTTTGAACACCAAGCCGCTTTAACCTTGTAGCTATTTCTTTAACCATTATTTGCTTCGCCTTTAAATTATAGTAACCTGACCCATATTTAACGAAAATCTGATCAATAGTGATGACCCTTTTCCCAACTATTTTGGCTATTTGCTCGACAGCTTTTATTGCTTTTAAATCATTCAAGTTTTGAATTTTAAATTCCCTTTTTAAAACCTCTTTAACTCTTTGGTCTGGTTTGACA
>CAIYPC010000247.1 GCA_903927975.1 uncultured Bacteroidota bacterium
ACTAGGTTTGATAAAAGTAAAAGGCAAAAGAAACGTGGACGAAACCAATAGGATAAGGATTAAGAACGGTATTTAACTATCAAAGGTTTCAAAGGATTAAGGATTCCAAATTTGGATAGACTTTTTGGACGGTCGATCCAATTGGGTTTTCAATTGGCTCACCCACGCTTCTGATGCGAAATATTTTTGGGTTTATTTATTGATAAATTTTTGTTGCAGGACATTAACATAAGATACAGGCTGGCAAAAGGAATAGTAGGTGTTCATTCCTTTTAGATTGATAGGTATTTTAGCGCCAGCAAATATTTGTATCCATTTTTGCAAGTTTAGCAAGAATTGATTCAGGCTTAATTTTGTTGATTTCATAAATTGGATTTAAGGTCTGGTTTCAAAAGATATCTTATTGTTAGTTGCTCAAAATATTTGAAAAAAAATGGTTAGGGCTGATGGAAAAACTACGATCTATTTTCTTGAAATAATTTTCTCCGAGTTCCATTTCAAGGAATGCTTTTTCGCATCTCACCTGAAGCAGAAAAAGCTTTTCATCTCCTCTTGCTTTTTGAATGATGTCAGGGATCATTTTATATATCAACCCATTCAGGCATGCCTGTTCAATTTCTTCAGAAAATGAATGACGGCGATGACGTTTTGATATGCGTTCTGTTTTTTGAATGCACTGATGGCGAAGAAAAGCAGTGTTCGGCATCAGCAAAATTTCTTGTTGAGTTGAATAGTTTTCCATACAAGCTTTTAGTTTTTAGGTTTACAAAAAATAAAGTAAGGACAGGGTCTTGAAAAATTTAAACATTCTGCATTTTTGAGTGAAGGCCATGAACTTCTTGCGGTCCTCGCTCTAAAATAATTTTAGGATAGGCTAATGGTTAATGCTTGAGAATGAATTTGTGTTCGCTACGGTTTTTCAAAGAACAATACTTTTATTTCAACTTTTTTGCTTTTTGCTTTCTTTTTTCTCCGCACTTTATCATCGTTTTGTATGATACAAAGTAACGATAGCGGCTAGCTGGAAAAAATAGTATATTCAACATATAACTGGTACTATTTTTAAAATCTTTTTGTAGATGGCTTACTACATTTTAAATTAATGAACAAGAAAACGAGAAGAGGTTTATTTTTATTAAAACAAAGCAAAAGCCACCAGTAATGATGGCTTTGCTTTAATGTGCTATAGGATAAGGCTCGCACATATTTTTAATGTTTTCAATTTCATATTGCAATCATCAACTTAAAATATCTTCAAAGAACTGAGGTGTTATCTTTTTATCTTAGAAAATTTATGCTGCAAATTTGTTATGGCTCTTTTTTTTAAAATCTATGACCTCACTGATATTGTCTATGTCAGAGACTTTTTCTATAAAATAACCTGCACCGATTTTCTTCCATTGGTCCAGATAATATTTGTTATAATTCCCTGAAAGGATAGTAATAGAAACTTGAGGATATAAATCTTTTAAAATAGACAATAGGACAAGTTCATTCGAATCAAGGTTGCTTATGTCGAGCAAGATGATATCAGTACTGTTTTCTTCAATTATTCCTGCTACTTCGGTGAAAGTGCGTGCGGTGTTCATTTTCTTTGTATTTAAATCTCCTAATAAATCTACCAGGCGATTAAAGATGAAAGTTGAATCATCGACTATGAGGAATGTATTTTTGTTATTGTCCATCGTTAGTAAATATGATGGTGCAAAACTATCTAATGGCGAAG
>CAIYPC010000248.1 GCA_903927975.1 uncultured Bacteroidota bacterium
AATAACACAGGTCAATATAAACAAGCCTATCCTGACAAAAATGTTTGGCGTGTAAAAATTGATTGGATATTTTTCCTCGCATGTATCTAGCTCTTCTTTACTGATGCATTGTTTGCTGAAAACATTTTCCAGTTGTTCGTGAGTATATAAATTATCGAGCGCTTCTTTTTTATAAGCAATCATGTTGTTTTTAATTTTTTATTCATTTTGATAAGGAACATTATCAGCGTTATTGCCGAACCTATAAAATAAAATAATGCTAAATAAATGCCACCCATGTCTGCCTGTGCCACTTCAAACAATGAATACATGATGACATAGCTAAGGCCAACATAGCTGTATAATGTTAGCATCAACAAAAAATAAAACGATTTGCTTTTCATCGCTTCAAAATAAAAATAGATAGCAATTCCAACTAATGCAAGGAACCATAAAATATAAACAGCATTGAAATGAAACAATCCTGCGAGGCAGGAAATGAATAAAGTATTCATCCCAAGGTTGGTATAAGTAAATCCAAAATGCGGTTTGAAGGTGCTCATCACCGTTAGTTTTCCTGCCAATATCAAAGCGATACCTAAAAGCAATGCGGTAATAATAATTGTAGAACTATTAAAGTCATTTTCTTTCAAAATTTGTGTTGGGGTAACTGCAATTCCAACCCATGCAGCGAGATTTGTTATTGCAAGACTTAGTATGCCAAGATGATCGAAAAAATAAGCGCAGAAAAATAAAACGACCATTGGGATAAATGTGACAAGCCCAAACCGATCGCCGAATACATTGTACTGAAATTGCCAATAACCAATAAAAATTATGAAGCAGAGACAAGCGAGCAACAGCACATAATCAAAAAAAGAATTCGGCGCTTTTACTTTGAGTGTTGAAAACGGCAATTTGTTTTTGAAACAATAAAAAAAACCACCGACGCACAATGCTGCAATAAATATCAAAATAGCGAGATGCCCAATGCTATCAATGTTTTTATAAATCAAAACGCCCAGTCCTGATGCAAGCAACAGCACGCCGAGATATAAAATTGTTCTTAACTCCCAATGAACCGACAGTGTTTTGCGCTCGTTAAGTGCTTTAATTTTATTGAGCGATTCTTCGCTCAATAATCCTTCGGTATGCAATTTTTCGAAAATAGGTTGGCTCATAAAATGGAGATGGGGGCATCAATGATGATAATAAATATAGAATAAATAAATTAGTAATGAGGGTGGAAGGATAAACGCATAGGCTGGGAGGCGCAAAGATTAATTTTGCGCAATTGATTTAATAATTGGCTCCTTCAAAAAAAATGTAACCCGATGATTTGAAACGGACTGTTTTATCAACCTGATATTTTAGACGATACCATTTTTGGGGTTTTATATTTTTATAATTCAAAATAACTCCTTAATTTCATTTCAATATTCATCCTCCCTCATAAAGCACAACCCCGAATTACCTTTTGAAATTTTAGCCCTAATTTTTGTTTGCAGATTTATTTAATAAGAATTGTTCTTATGCAATGACATTTTGCTTAATCAGAAAGCTTTTGCAGATGCTTAAACATTTGTGATAAGTTCATGCAATCCCTTTGAAGATATCTTAAGTTTTATCATTACCGCTTATCTGAATTTTATCATCGCGAACACAAATTGATTTTATGTACACGCTGCTTATCTTTTCTAGATTTCTTTGGATACCTGCATTATTAACAGTCATTTTTTTTGAGATGAAAGCCATCAGGCAAACTAAATCGCTCATAAAAAAACATGGCTTGTCTTTGACAACAAACTATACTGGCTCAATAGACTATAGGGAGCTAAGGATTATTAGTGGTTTTCCAGAATCAAAAGAAATGAAAACCGATGTTCAGAAATTGATTCATACAAAATCAATGCTTTATTCAAGTCTTTTTATCGCTTCCATCTTCATTGTTATTCAAATGCTTTCGATATTTTCGGTGATATAAATATCTCCGGAAAAATTATAAAGCAAACAAATGAAAATTATTTTCAGCCTTTTGCTGCTCGGTATTTTTTCAAAAAGCAATTCCCAAACCTTCAAAGCAAAGCTTCAGGATCTTTCTTTTATGTCTGGTATATGGTATCAAAACCACGAATGGGGCGACATGGAAGAATTTTGGGGAAAGCCAATGGGTGATTGCATGATATGTAGTTATCGGTGTGTGAAAGATGGCAAAGTGATGTTTTATGAATTCATTGTTATTGAACAAAGTGATAGCGTGCCTGTGATGAAACTGCGCCATTTCAAGCCTGGCAATATTGGGTGGGAAGAAAAGGATAAACCTTATGAATATCCGCTAACCGAACTAAAAAATAACAAAGCAACATTTGCAGCAGCAGATAAATCATTATTCATGTCTTATGAAAAAATTGATTCGACAAGAATGAATATTCTGTTGAAAGAGAAAAATAAAAAAGGAGAATGGGAAAGCACTGAGTTCCATTATTCTTTAAAAGCAGCCAACTAATAAATATATCTATCATGAATAAGTTCATGCAATATGGACGTTTTATTTTTTCGATAGGTATTATTGCGCTTGCTGTTGTTTGTATCATTTCAAAAGATTTTATCGTTGGCCGTCCTCCAGTTTGGTCTTCCACTTTTAATATAAATCCTGCATTAGCTTATGTTTCTGCAACGTTATTAATCATCTCATCTCTCGGAATTATTTTTCAGAGAAAAGCAGTTTTATCAAGCCTAACAATAGCAACACTAATTCTATTATTATCGGTACTTCGTCATCTTTCTCATTTTATGGAAGACTGGCTGAACACTTACAAAGCAATTGCATTGTTTGGCGGCGCACTTATTATTGTAGCGACATTTAGTAATGATAAAAAAGAAAATAAATTTTTTGTTATTGCAGGAATCTTATCTCTTTCGATTTTTTTTATTGCGGGCGGTTATGCCCATTTTAAATTTGCGGATTTTGTAAAAAATTTTATTCCTGAATATATTCCCTTTCATGGCTTCTGGACTTATTTCTGTGGCACTTGTTTGTTTTTAGGCGGAATTGGGTTGTTGATTCCGCAAACCGCAAAATGGGCTTCATTACTTTCTGGTATTATGGTAATGGGTTGGTTTCTTTTGCTGCATATTCCTAAATTTATTGCTGACACGAGCAATGCAAGCGATAGAATGGGGCTTTGTGAGTCATTTACTTTTGCAGGAATTTTCTTTGCCGTTGCTGGCTTGCTTTCAGAAAGAAATAATTCTGCTATAAAGACAACCTAAAATATTCGTATAATTTTTTTTCTCCTTTTGCGGTGATAATAACCGCTCTTGAATTTTTAATTTTTCTTAACCAATCGTTTAATAGCATTTTACTGAGCAGTGCTGACGCAAGAGAACCTGCAATATGATGCCGCCTTTCACTCCAGTCGAGACATGGTCGCAAGAATGATCGTCGCTGCAATTGGAGTTCATCAACATTAATATGCAATTCAGCAAATATTTTTCTTCCCTTGGAAGAAAGCTCAAAATCGTTTTCCCTTTTTATGATCAATTTTTGCTGAAGCAATTTGTCAGTTAATGCAACGCCCACTTTTCCTGCAAGATGATCATAACATGTTCTGCAATATTTGATCGGAGAAATTGGTTCATTAATAATTTTATTTTCATTCTTTGACTGAGGTACTAATGTAGAGATACTTTCAATGGCATAAGCAACTTCCTTTTTTGAAAACTGATAATACCTGTGCCTGCCTTGGCTTTCAACAGACAATAAATCTGCATTAACCAGTTTCGTTAAATGCATGCTTATGTTTTGTGGTGATGTTTCTATTGAAATTGCCAATTCGGTTGCAGTGAATGCTTTCCCTTCCAACAATGTCCACATAATTTTTGCTCTTGTCGGATCTCCGAGCAAGGAAGCTATTTGTATAAATTCATTTTCCATCATAACAACCATACTTAAGTGAAGAATGAAATGTTTCTGTATAAAGCTAACTTAATTTGTAAAAAATATTTGTGATGTCAGAAACTTTATTTTTTTCGTTTGAAAATGGGGGATAATCGTTTATGTTTTTGAGGCATATTAATTGTGTAAATATTTTTAATTCATCATTTTTAAAAATTGAATAAAAATATTTATGGAAAAAAATAACAACAGCCGCTTAAGTTTCCCACAGCGATATTGGTGGCTCTTGTGCATCGTCGTTTGTTTTGCTAGCCCTGTTGCATGGCATTATATCAGAAGAGGGTTTCGTGGTAATCAATCAAAGCAAATGATACAGATTGAGAACGCTAAAAGTTCGGACTCATTTACCAACGCTCCTCCCGATTCTCTTCATCACTAGTAGCAGATTGTGTAAAATATTCTACATTATTTTCAATTGTGTGTTTATAATGCAGCGTGTTTCGTATTGGTTTTGTATTGGCATGATATTTAAATAAGAATAAGTCTTCCTTCCTTCTATTTATTCAAAACTTTTAAAAATGAAAACAAGAAAAAAACAGACGCCTGCTATTAGGCTGAAGAAGAAAGCAACATTTATGAAACTTGGCGAAAAACTGACGGCAGTAAAAAATTATTTTTCTCGGGCAACCGCTAAAGTAATTTCAATAATTAATAATGTTGTTCTGCGGAAAAAAAAGCAAGCCGTAAAAAATCCGGTTGAAAAAAAGGTCGCCCGTAGGAAGCCAATTGCGTCAACAGCTCAGAAAAAGAAGATTGCTAGAGGGAAGAAAAAAACTGCACGCGTGAACAATCCAAATGATATTAATATTTATGCATGACGTCAACACTTTATTTTAAAAGCACTTTATGATAAAAAAATATCCACTCG
>CAIYPC010000249.1 GCA_903927975.1 uncultured Bacteroidota bacterium
TGATTTTTTTGCTTTATCAAGATATTCCAATGCCGCATCAGAATTTTCAAAGCCATTAATGACAACTATTTTCATGCTGTCGTTTAAAGGAAGGATGCTGATATCAAAAGTCTTATTATAAAAATTTTCTTGATTATATCTGTTGAACGCATTCTTAGTTTCGCCCACGTAAACGGGATCGACTTTATTCATTAAAATGGCTACAGATTGTGGCTTGTCGGGCGCATAAGCAAAAGATGATCTAAAGGCAGACAACTGTTTTACGATATCTGCGGAATCAGATTTCATTTTTTTCATCGCTGCATTCAATGAATCCGCTTGCTTCTTCAGCAAAGCTAATTTGGCTGCATCATTTTTAGCTACAATCATTGCTTGCTGAATTGAATCTTGCATCTGCCTTATTTTTGAAATCTGTGCAGAGTCAGATTGTATTTTCGTCAACTGTGATCTGTCGAAAATCAAATTATTCATCCCAATCTTCACCGAATCATTTTTCTTTTGTTGCGCCAATCCAATTTTTGCTTTTGCCATCGCAAGCCTGATGCTGTCAGCTCTATCTTTTTGTGCCTCTCTTGCTGAATCGCTGATTGCTTTTTGAACAAGCGTGTTTCTCGGAGGTTCATCTTTTATAATAACTATTGAATCTTCTTTTGCTCTTTCTATTTGCAGTTTGGTGAGATAATCTTCAATCTGTTTGCGACGGGCCAATACATCTAAAAATGTTTTTGCTTTGGCAGCCATCGGCGTTTTAGGATATTTCTGAATGATGTTATTGAATTGAACTTTTGCGGCATTATCCTCTCTGGCTTTTACAAGATATACAGCTTCGATATATAATAATTGTGGTGTCCAATATTTTTCCCCATAAGCGCTATCGGCAGCTTTTTTGTCAGCCATTGCTTCTTCAAACCGACCTTCAATAAAGGAGTTGTAAATATCTTCATATCTTCTGGTGGCTTCCGCTTTCGGTGCTTCCGCAGATTTTTTGTAAGCGTCAGGATATGCTGCAATGTTTGTGAACTTGCTGTTAGGATATTTATCCATCATCATTTTTAATATCCGTTTCGCATTTTCTTCATCACCCAATTTTTTATAGCAATAATAAAGATTGAATAATGTTTCCTCACGGAGACGCGTGTCCGTAAATTTATTCAACAGCGAATCGTAATATTTAATAGCTGATCGAAAATCTGATAAGCCTTCCTGAAATGATTTTCCGATTGTGAATAAAGAATGCTCAATAGAATCGTTCGAGGCCTTCATCATTTCAGGCGTGAGCGGAATTTTCTTGAGCAAAGATTCGGCAGTAATTTTATCAGTACTAAGAGCGCCGCCATTTTTTCCAACAACACTTGAGTCGGGTAAAACGTTGTCTGCATTCAATCTTCCTTCGGATGCTTTTGACGAAACCTGCCAGAAATCTGTGTTCTTTCTGTTTCCCCATTTCGACTTAAAATCGCTATAGCCTTTTGATTTTAATGATAAATTATAGAAATACCACTCTGTATTATTGTTGCCATTATTAAAAGGGTTCGAAGAATTATTATTGCTATTTATTGAAAAATTTCCTGAAGCATATTCTTCTTCTTCAGCAAGCCCTTGTTGCTTGCGCAAACGCTTCACCATTTTTTTTATATAAGCATCTCTATCGTTTTGTGTCATGGCTGCAATCCGTTGAAGACTATCCTGCCTTACAATTACATCCATCTCTGAAATAATTTTGTCGAGTGTTTTTCTTTTTTCAAGAAAAGCAATAGGATCCTCGACTGCGGATTTATTCGAAGCATTTACACTATCATAATAATTTTTTGCAGGCCTGTAGTTTTTATCTCCAAAATATAAATCGCCCAATTGTACGAATGCTTTATCCCTTTGATTGTTTTCTGGCAATGCATATTTAACAGACCGTAGTAATAAAGCGATAGCGCCGGGCTTATTATTTCTTTCCAGCTCAATTTGCGCAGCGGTATAATAAATAATATCGCGATAGTTTTCAAACCTTGGTTTCCTCGCCATACTCAACAGTGCATCAATATTCTGTTGGATCAATTTGTCATCAGTGCCCTTATTTTGTCTGATGAAATTTAATCTCGCATATACTTCCATCACTGGATCATAAGTGTGTTCAAAAACTTTTTGAAAATATTCCTGTGCTTTATCAGACTTTTTTTCCAGCGCATATAACTGAGCGATCAGGTATTCAAATCTTGATTTTTCCTGTCTGTCATCCACTCCCGGCAACATTTTTATTAGATGTGCCGCGGCACTATCATAAACATTTTGAGTATAAAATAACCATGCCTGCACTTCTTCCAAATCGGCGTGAAGCCTTGCAGGAAATTGCTGATCTTGTTTCAGCACTTCTATAAGGCCACCGGCTTCCGTCAACTGGTTATTTGAAATATAAGTTTTCACCTGCCATATAAAAGACTCGTTGCGGCTCGGTGGCAATGAAAAAGTTTTCTTCAGGATATTTCTTTTTTCATTCGTAGCAACAATCAGTGAATTGCCACCTTCATCACTGTTTGCATTGCTTCCAATGGGTTTATCGTAGCCATCTTTTTCTTTTGGCGAAAACGCATAGTTCACGAACTGAAAAGTGATATAAGCCGAATCAAGCTGATTGCGGAAATAAAACGCTTTGCCCATCAGTATGTACAAATTATCGATCCAATCATTTCTAAGATCATGATTTAAAATGCCGGCAGTGGCTTTGTAAATAATGGAGTCGAGTTCCCTCTTATCTCTCGAAGTGGAAGCAAGTGAGTAGTCGTAAAAGCTTAGCAATTTTGTGTAGTCATCCCTATTCTGTGCTCTTGCGCGTGCAATAACTTCATTCAGCTTATTCGTTGCATTAAAAAAATAGTTGTAGTGAGTGACAGTGTTCTGGATAAAATGCCTCGGGATCTTGAATTTTGTTTCGTCGGTTTTCTCCGCACCTAGTTTGGAGTTTTCATATTTTGCCGGCTTTTTGATATCGAGATTAGAATACACGGGCTGCCCGAAACCTTCGAGGCAAAAAAGGGAAAGCGACAAAAAAAATAAAAAAGTGTTTCGATTCACAATATCCGTTTCAATTTGCGGCGCAAACTAATGCCTTAATAACTGATTTTCAAGATTATTATTGCCTTTTAAAGCAAATCCAAAGCCAACTTGTTTTCAACAATATTATCAGGTTATTTTTTTCTTTTTGACCTTAGCAGAATTGCTGCTATTTAGCTCCTCTGCGTCGCACTCTTGTACGGTAGGAATTCTATTGAGCTCATCGAAATATCGGCAACTAGAGGCAAAACCCATTATCCCATTATCAAATTGGCGCATTTTCACATTATCGAATTACCACATCAGCAAATTATCACATTAGCTCGTACCTTTAAATCCAGAAATTGAACTATGGCTAAATTCGATGTGAATTCTTCGCTCAAGCGACTCCAGAACAGGTACAGGCTGGTTATCATGAACGATGACAGCTATGAAGAAGTGGTTACTTTTAAATTATCTCGTCTCAGCGTTTATATATTTTTAAGCACGATTTTTGTTCTGTTAACGGGGCTCACAGTGGCTTTGATAGTGTTCACACCACTGAAACTTTACATCCCTGGTTATGGAGATGTGAATAATACTAAGGAGCTCCGTGAAATAAAAGTGCGTACTGATTCGTTAGAGGAGCAGGTGAGGTATAAAGATCTGTATCTTTTGAATATAAAAAATGTTCTGGAGGGCAATAAACAGATGGCTGTTGACACAACGGCGCTGAAAATACCGAAGCCGGAAAAAATTGATGATTAAAAAATAAAATCTGATCCCAATGTTTAACAAATCCAAATCCGACTCGCTGGATGACATCTCAACTCCCAGCGGCAGCACAAGCCTTATTGGTGCAGGCACCATTCTCAAAGGCGACATTACCAGCAACGGCGACATTAGAATTGACGGCACGCTTGATGGCAACATCCATTGCACAGCGAAGGTTGTTATTGGCGCAAACGGCACCGTTAATGGTGACGTGAATGGCCAGCAAGCCGACATCATGGGCAAAGTTACCGGCAGCATTAAAGTGAAAGACCTTTTGCAATTGAAAGGTGGCAGCATGGTTGCTGGCAACCTGCATGCATCTAAATTGCAGACTGAGCCTTCGGCAAATTTCAATGGCGAGTGCCACATGAGCATAATGTGACCAACATGCCAAAGGTTGAAAAAGAGGCGATGAAGATGGCTGCGTCTTAATCAGTTTTTTTGCTTGATTGTAAATTTACATGGCTTTGTAAAGAGCTGTGAGGGAAGGGTTTTGCTGAATGGAAAACAGGCGCAACCATATAATCGCCATTATCATTTTTCATTGAATTTATTAATAAACTCGAAAAACTCTTTTGGATATGCACCCTTTTGTTCAGGCATATTAATCCAATCTTTATGTTGGTCAATTAAATCTTTCATATCAACGAAACTCTGAATCTTAGATTTATTATAGTTGAAATATTCACTCACATTTTGCAAAAAGTTGAAAGCGTATTCGCAATAAGCCTGATATCTTAAAGAGCTATCATTATTTGAATTTTTGTTTTCATTCCATCTCGCTATAAATAAGCTATCTTCTACGTAAGGATATTGAAGATTTATATCCAACAGTTTATTTAAATTCTCATTTAACCTATTTTTTTCATCAGCATTGAATTGTTTATTGAAAATGAAATAGCTTATGAAAACTGAAATAATTATTGGTAATATAAATTGAATTATTTCCCACGCTCTATTTTTCTTTTTCATGTCTTAAAATTTCTATTATCTATTAGAAAGAAACTTCCCCCTATAGAACTACCACTGCATTTTTCTTTCAAATTCTTTGGAAGTGACTGTCTTGCCTGGAAAACAATTTTTTATGAGGACAGAGTCGAAGTATTCAGCGACAGTCTCGGTTTCAATCACCTTAATTATTTTAAATATTTCTTCAATCGACCAATTGGCTTTTTGTTTTCTTTGGCAAAATAGCTAGACTTAATCCCAATTCTAGATGCAATAAATTCATCGCTGTAGCCTGATTTCTTAATCAGCTTGTATAGTTGTTTTTTTAAAAGAAGGTAATTTTTTACGATTTCAATCATATTTTATGAATGCATTTTAAGCCTGAATCTCTTCAATAATTTTTAGCAATTCTTTCGCTTTCGCTGTTATCAAACCATATTCTTTATTCTTCAAAATGTCTTTTGTTATCAGCTTGCTTCCCATGCCCACGCCGCAAACGCCGGCTTTGAACCATGCAGTGATATTTTCTTTTGAAGTATCCACTCCGCCAGTCACCACAAAATCAATTTTTTGAAACAATGGTTTTATCGCTTCAACAAAAGAAGGTTTTAGCAGATCGCCAGGAAAGAGTTTAATAAGATTGCAGCCTGCTTTTTCAGATTGATGAATTTCTGTCGGCGTCATGCAACCAGGGATCCATAATATTTTTTGCATATAAGCTACATCGTACACGCTGCTGTCAAATACAGGGCTAATCAGCACATCAGCACCAGCATCAATAAATTTTGCAGCATGTTCAGGAGTCTTTATAGTGCCGGCACAAAGCATCAGATCTTTCATGCTGTTATCGCGTTCTTTCGCCAATGCTTTGAAATTTTCCAGTGCATGTTCTCCCCGGTTTGTGAACTCAATCACTTTCACGCCGCCTTCATACAATGCGTTTACAACGGAGATGCATACCTGTAAATCATCGTGATAGAATAAAGGCAACAAGCCTTGTTGTTTGATCTTATTTGAATTTTCTTGTTCAGATTGCATTTGTGTGTTTTGAATTGTCGATAGACGATTGTCCATTGACCATCGTTATGAAGTGCAAAAATAATAAGGATGTTTCATCATTCACCACTCACTATTCTATTTTTAAGAACTTCTGTATCTCTTCCAATGATTTTCCTTTTGTTTCTGGTAGAAATTTCCAGACAAAAATAAGATGGATAAACATCATCACTGCGAAGCCATAAAAGGCATATACAACGCCAATGTGTATATTATTAGCTGTGATTTTTGCGATGGATGGAAACACCCACGAAATCATCGCAGCCATTATCCAATGAGTAAAACTCCCCAATGATCCTCCTTGCGAACGAACGGAGTTGGGGAAAATTTCTGAAATAAAAACCCAAACAACTGCTCCTTGTGAAAACGCAAAAAAGGCAATAAAACCGATTAGATAAATAACCATATAACTATTGCCTGCTGACACGGTGTTTAAAGATATGCCGGTGAGCGTTAAAAAAATAATCATCCCAACCGACCCAATCAACAATAATTTTTTTCTGCCAAAGCGATCGATGACTGACATGGCTAATAATGTGAAAATTAAATTTGCTGCGCCTAAATAAACAGGTTGCAAAAAAGCACTTGCTTGATCAAATCCTGCCAATTCAAAAATTCTCGGTGCATAATAAAAGATGGCATTAATACCAGAAAGCTGATTGAACATCGCAAGCAATACTGCAAAAATGATCGGCTTTCTATATTTTTTACTGAATAAGCTTTCTTGTGCTTTGTTTTTCGATAGTTCATGTTCTTCGCGAATTAATTTTGCAGCATCAAGTTCTCCCGTTTTAATAAAAACTTTTTGCGCTTCATCATCTCTGTTATTTAGTACAAGCCAGCGTGGGCTTTCAGGAA
>CAIYPC010000250.1 GCA_903927975.1 uncultured Bacteroidota bacterium
CCGTGCTGCGTTGCACAACAAAATGGCTCGCGTTCATTTCAGATGAGGTGTTCCAGTTAAGGCTCACTTTATTTGTACTGCTGTTCAACTGTCCCGTGAACGAAGAGAGTGTAATTGGCAGCGTGCTTATTACAGGTGCGTTGTAAGTAAAAGATTTAAACCAGATGGAATACTGGCGGCCGTTGTTGCTGATGTTTATCGGGCCAGTCGCCTTTCCTCCCGTTCGCAACGTGAACACACTTGTGCTGACGTATGATGTAGTAACCATTGCTGTTGTCGCCGTAACATCAATCCCGCTATATTCGGTTGTTGCGCCATCAAACCTTTTGCCGACAATAGTTGAGCCTGACATAATATTGCTCGTGGTAATCGCTGTTGGGTTCTCGAGGGTGTATGTGGTCAGCCCATAAAAAGAAAGATATTCATGAAGGCTGGTGTTGCCATCATTATCAAGACCCGTTGCGTTGAACGCTGCAAAAGTTGTTGGCGTTTTAGTGCCTGTCTTCACAAAAGAAACCTGAAACTCCATGTACCAATCTGTGGTGACGTTGCTCTTGATCCCCGAGCCATTGGTGTAATTGACAAGCGGTTGAAAAGCACTGTCGTAGCCGGTGTTGTTGATATCGATATCGTTCAGCACGACATTGGTTGAAGATCTTCCATTGATCTTCACCAGCGCATCAACGCCGGTCGTCACCGTTGGAAACCTATACACTGCGCCATCTGCGGCAGCCGTGCCGGAATCAAGTGTTGAGTTCCTGAACGAAAGGCTGGGCACGATTTGAGAATATGAACAAAAACTTGATAAAAAAAGCATCACAATGGCTAATAAGCTAAAGGGCTTTTTAAGTGATCTTATTGCAAAGATCACCCATGAATTCTTTGAAAATGTTTTCATTTTAAATGAGTTGACGGTTAAAAAATGCTCAAAGAATAAGGTATTTGATGATATCCAATACCAATGCCATTAGATAATTAATTGATTACTAAAACTTTAAAAACATAAACAAATGGACAATTTCCTTATTTGGGAATAAAATATAATAAATGGAATTATTTATAATAATCGGAAAGAAGGCTAAAGCGGTGACGATGGGAAGGAAGGAAAAGGGAGGCACAGCAAAATGGAAAGTGTGTGCAATAGAGCAAAGAACATAAACCTAAAAATCAAGTTGCTCCGTTGTGCTAGGGATTTAGATGAATTAAGTGTTATCGTTGAGATGTGATGTTGAGGAAACATCTTTTTAAATTGGGATGGGTTTAAAACAGTATCGGTTCGTGAGTACCACGAACCGATTCAATAATTAACTAATGAAGAGAACAGAGGGTAGGGATTATTATTCTTTTGCTTTTATAAATTGAATTACTGAGCTATTAACCCCGCAATTTGCTTTTATGATATAAATTCCTGCAGAAAGTGCTGCAATATCAAATGATTCTGTTTGTCCTGCCTCAGTGTTAGTGAAAGCCCTTACAACTTCGCCGTTCACATTATAAACACTATAGCTAACTTTTCTGCCCTGCCAGCTTTCAGGAATTGCAATATGAACTTCGTTGATGCTTGGATATACTAGCATCTCTGCCTGGCGCACATCCCTTTCAATTCTAACAACAACAACTTCTGAATATTTTGAATGTCCTTTCGCATCAATCATGTTCAACCTGTAATAAACCAATTCTGAATTCATATTGTTGATATCATCATCATAACTATATGATTTGTTTGAGTTGCCGTTTTGGTCTGGAAAAACCATTGCTTCGTTATCGAAATTTTTTCCATCGATGCTGCGCTCAAGAAGAAAATAATTTACGTTCATATCTGATGAAGTGGACCAATTCAAAAAAGCTTTGTCTTTGCTGTTATTAACTTGAGCGGTAAATGAAGATGTTACTTGCGAATAAACTGAAAGATTAGATAAAACGAGGATTGTAATTACTGCAGGAAGTGTGTTCTTTAATAACTTTTTCATTTTAGTAGGATTAAGGTGGTAAAAAATTCTTTATTAAGGTTCTGCCAATAGTATTCAATCCCAATGCCATGATATCAGTTATTGATTATTAATATTTTAAAAAAAATCGGTCATCATTTCATTCCATATTATGGAATAAAAATCACCAAATGGAATCAGTTTTAATATCTTAGAAAGAAGACGGGAGACGGGAGAACCACAAAGAATCTGATGCACACAGCAAAGCAGCAAAATAATTCGAGGCTTGATAGAGTAACACTCGTTAATTCGAAAAGAACCAAAACAGTAACGTGTTGCGGCTCACTGAGGCTCTTCGTGAAAGATGAAGGATTCGCATTCAAGTTAGATGCGTGAGGCTGATGTTTGTGCTAGGAAAGTGATTTGTCACGTCAAACATTCAAGCATCAAACTTTTTCCTGTGGAATCAATTCTACAAATTGTTTATCGCTTTTGTATATTGACTTTCCCAATGCCAATTAAAAATATACAACCACACCGATACAAAATAAAGAAAGAAAGAAAAACACGATCAATAGGAAAACGGTTTGAGCTGACATTTTTTGCTCGCCATTGCTTGATTCTAAGTCATGTAAGCTTTTCATTTACGATTTCAGTTAAGATGAAAAATAAACTTCAGTAAAAAAATATTAATCATTTTCATCAGGGTACACATATTTTATATAGCACATTCTATGCCTGCCGTTTTCTTCTATATTCTATTATTCAATTTACTAAAGCTGTTTGATTTTCCGCCTCTTTTATTATTTGGCATCATGCTGGATGAATATAAGGAAACAAAAATCATGAAAAACGATATCAAAGGAGAAATAAAAATAAACATCAAATCTTCAGTTGCTAAAGTATGGGATGCACTAACAAAGCCCGAAATCATCAAAGAATATTTTTTCGGCACCGACACAAAAACAGATTGGAAAATTGGAAGCCCGATTATTTTCTCGGGTGAATGGAAAGGAAAATCTTATCAGGATAAAGGCATCATATTAAGTTTTGAAAAGAACAAATTGATCAAATATAGTTATTGGAGTTCCATGTCCGGCATAGAAGATAAACCAGAAAATTATCAAATTATCACTTATGAAATTTCGGGCAGCGATGGCGATGTTACTCTTACTTTAACACAGGAAAACATTCATGATGAAAAAACAAAAGAACATTCATTAGAAAATTGGAAAAAAGTATTGGAAGGGTTAAAAGATGTGGTAGAAGAAAAAGAAGTGAGTATTTATTAAGAAGGAAATTTGTTTTCATTTCAACCAAGCAATAAATGAAATGATATTATTTTTCATGAATGGAAAAAAAATTTCACAATAAAGCAAGTTACACTGATATTTGATGAAACTTTATAGTGCTATGAAAAAGAAAAACACGTTAAAAGACGAAGCAGCCATCATTAAAATGCGCAACAAAACGATAGTTAAATGGCTTAAAACTCACCCTTTGCTCAACCGGAAAGGATTATCCAAAATAGCCGGTTACGATTCCAGCAATTTTTCGAAGGTGCTCAACGGCAAAATCAACCTCACAACAAAACATTTAGGTTTTTTTGAAAAAGAGCTATCTAAATATGGCTTTGAAGCATTTTCGGATGTTAGTTAATAAAACACGAACCTAATCGTGAATTGCTTGATGATACCTTGATATATCACTTCATCAAGGTATATGGGTATTTATTAAAACGAAATATTTAAACATATAATTTTGAATATATTCGTTCGTTAAAACCTTCCTTACAGAAACGCTCATCCATGAAAAAAAATAAAATTGTGCTTGGCTTTGCCAGACTAACAGACATTAGGTTAGACAGAAAAGGCAAAAGCTATAATTGAAGCACTGACTGGCAACCCCAATTTCCCGTTGCCAAATCCCAGCTTGGCTGAATTAAGAACAGACGTTCAAGCATTTTCCAACGCACTTGCAACTTCAAACGGAAATATTAAAAAAGAAAAAAGAATTTGTCTTGAAGACACGTTGAGCAACCTTGCTTACAATGTGAGCTTCGCTGCTAATAACGATTATGATAAATTGATTAGTTCAGGCTTCAATGTGCATAAGGGCAATGATAGCAAACATGCATTGGAAGAAACCAAAACTTCTAAAGCGATGCCGAAAAAAAATGTTGCCGAAACCAGTTCTTACCAAAGCAATCTTCATCAGCATGAGAAAAATATAGCTTTCTTTTCCTACCATCCAGCAAATACTGCTTAAATACACTCCTTTTCTAGATTCGTTTATTGCTAAATACACAAATAGCCCAAACGGCAACACCGGAATAAGCGGGCCAGCCAATGTTGCTGTTATTCTAATAGCATGCCATTGACCAACTGCCTGATAATCTACACTCTTTATAAAAGGCATGGAGGATTTTCCACAAGTTTTATTATCTTGATGCCTTAAATCCTATAACCGTGCAACCATTAAACGACATCTCAATAAAGAAGAAGCTATACTTTATTGTTGCAGCAATGGCAATATTGATATTGGTGGAATTGGTCACACTCTGGTTCGCCATACACACGCTCTCTTCTGTCCGTGCATTGGTTGGTGCTGAAGGCTTATGGTCGAAGTCACAAAAAAACGCAATATATCAGCTGAGCAAATATAGTCGTACTTTAAAAGAACAAGACTATCGTGAATTCCAGAATTTTCTTGCAGTTCCTTTGGGAGACCATAAAACGCGCCTGGAGCTTTTAAAGACCGACCCGAATATCGAAACAGCAAAACAGGGATTTATCGAGGGGCGTGTTCATCCCGATGACATTGACGGGATGATCAAACTGCTGAGAAGATTTCACAATGTATTTTATCTGAAGAAAGCAATCTCGTTGTGGACAGAAGGAGATTCTCTTTTGTTTGAGCTAATTGCTATTGGAGACAAATTTCATACAGAAATAACTTCACCATCTCCATCAAAAGAAAAAATAGATCAACTTTACGAACGGATAGATCCACTTAACAATCGGCTTACCACAATTGAAGACGAATTTTCTTATACCCTCGGGGAGGGATCGCGGTGGCTTGAAAACATCATATTATCATTATTATTTGCAGTGGCATTAACAGTTGAAATAACAGGATTAGCGCTCAGCATTTCTATAACAAGGGCAATCACAAAAGGGCTGAATGCAATTACAAATGCTGCAAAAAGAATATCGAGAGGCGACTTGAGCGAACGTGCAAAAATTTATTCAAAAGATGAGATTGGACAGGTAGCTATGGCAGTTAACCAAATGACAGAACAACTGATCACATCCAATCAGGAACTTGGACAGTTTGCTTACATCGCGTCGCACGATTTGCAAGAGCCGCTGAGAACAATTTCTAATTATTCAGGGCTTATCCAAAAAAAGTATAAAGGCAATCTTGATGAAAATGGAGAAAAATATCTTGATTCGATTCAAAGGGCAACTGTAAGAATGCAATCGCTGATCAAAGATCTGCTCGATTACTCAACCATTGGCAATAGTAAAAAGGCAACTCCGATAGATTGTGGCATTTTACTGGAAGACGTGAAAAGTGATATGGCATCAATAATAGAAGAGACAAACACAAAAATAGAAAGCAGCAAACTTCCGGTGATAAATGCCTATCAGGACTTAAGAATGCTTTTTCAAAACCTGATAAGCAATGCTATCAAATTCAGGAAGACGGACATTCCTTTAATCATTAAAATTTCGGCAAAAGATTTCGGCAATGAATGGATGTTTACAGTAAGCGACAATGGAATAGGCCTCGAAGAAAAATATTACGACAGGATTTTCACGATTTTTCAAAGGCTCCATACCAATAGGGAATATCAAGGTACCGGAATAGGCCTGGCTCAATGCAAAAAAATTGCGGAGCTGCATGGAGGAGAAATATATGTGAACTCAGAATATGGAAAAGGCAGCACCTTTTGTTTTACAATAATGAAAAACATTGCGTCATGAAAATTAAAGTAGACTGCGTTCTCTTAATTGACGATGATGAAGATGATAACTATTTTCATCGGCTTGTGCTGGAAGAATCTGCTTCTGTAGAGCGTATAATAATAGCAGAAAGCAGTATAGAAGCGCTGGAATATATAAGGTCTGGAAAAATCAATCCAGACATTATATTCCTCGATGTGAACATGCCAAAAATGAACGGATGGGAATTTGTAGAAGAATATGAAAAAATAAATAGCCATCAAAAGCAAAACCCTGTGATCCTGATGCTGACAACATCGCCAAACCCAGTAGACAAAGAAAGAGCCAAGAATGTTCCTGAAATAAATGGGTTTGAAACAAAGCCGCTGACAGCGGAATCTTTCAACAGGATCCTATCAAAATATTTCTCAAAAAGCAATTGATCCTTTCAGCTACAATAATAACAGCTTGATTTATTTTTCAGAATTGTTTACCTGTTCTTTTCGCTGCTGACTCATGTAGCATATTCTAAAATCATCTTTAGAAATTGAGCATCAAAAGATTAATGAAGAGCGTTTCGGTTTAAAGGTAAATTAAATGCCGCCCCCTGAAAATTAAAGCCTATCTTTGCCGCGACAATTTGAGTTTAACAGCTCTTGTAAGCGAACAATAATGTTCTTTGTATTCTTCTTTTACACCTGGTTTGTTCTCAAGTTCATTCTTAAAAATTAATTTTTTACAATGAACATTTATGTATCAAACCTAGGTTTCAACGTACAGGATGCTGAACTTAAAAACTTGTTTGCTGAATACGGCGCTGTTTCATCAGCTAAAGTGATTATGGATAGAGAAAGCGGACAGAGTCGTGGTTTTGGATTTGTGGAAATGCCCAATGATGATGATGCTCAAAAAGCGATGAAAGAACTTGATGGAAAGATGGCAGATGGTCGTTCAATCAAAGTGAGCGAAGCAAGAGCAAAAAAGAACAACGGATTTTCATCTAACCGTTATTAATTTAGAAATACGAAGGCTTTCATGTCTTCTTTTATTATCACGAAAAAGCACTAAAGCAATGACCATCGAAGTGATTGAAAAATTTATTAAAGACCAGAGTAGAAAGGGAATAACTGTTAACATACATTTTAAAGAACGCAGCAC
>CAIYPC010000251.1 GCA_903927975.1 uncultured Bacteroidota bacterium
ATGCGATGTATTTATTAGGTGATGCATATTTGAAAACTGGACAAAAAGCAAATGCAAGAAATGCTTTTTTGGTTTGCTCAACGAACAGTAGTAATGGCTCGCAAAAAGAGATTTCTAAATTCAATTATGCAAAACTTTCTTTTGAATTGGGCTATCAGGATGTGGCGCTGACAGAGCTGCAGAGCTTTGTTCAGCAATATCCAAATTCAACTTATAATAAAGAAGCAAAAGAATTATTGGTGAACGTGCTTGCAAATACGAGCAATTATAAAGATGCATTAACGCTCACGGAAAGCATGGGCAAAACGGAGAATACAAAACTTGCTTATCCGAAAATTTTATATGGTCGAGCAACGGAATTGATCAATGATGGATTGTTGATCGCTGCGAATGATATGCTGGATAAAGCTTTGAAGGATGCAAACAATGCGTCCGTTCTTCCTTTCATTAATTTCTGGAAAGCAGAAGTTTCTTATCGCTTAAATAAAATTGATGACGCTATCCATTATTATTTTGAATATTTAAAAAGCGGGAATGTAAGCGGTGAAGCAAACCCGACAAACGCAAAATATAATTTGGGATATTGTTTTTTGAAGAAAGAAAATTATCGTCAGGCGCAAGGTTTTTTTGAACAAGTTGTGAAAACGTCGAAAATAAATTCAGAATCACTCGAGCAGGATGCTTATATACGCGATGCTGATTGTTATTATATGAACCGTGATTTTAAAACGGCATTAGCAATGTATAATAAAGTGCTTGATTTTTCTTGGTCGGCAGGTGATTACGCAACTTTTCAGAAGGGAATGATTGCAGGCGTTAATAATGGAAGTGAAAAAATAAATCTGTTGAATTCTATCAACAGAAAATTCCCGACCTCCAATCTAATTCCTGATGCGAACATGGAAATCGCTATTACTTATTTGGCTAATGAACAATATCGCGAAGCGCTTCCTTATTTAAAAAATATTATCAGCGCAACTGGCAATGATGCGCTGAAGCCACGTGCCTACCTCAAAGCTGGTATCACTTATTATAATCTGAACAACAGCAATGAAGCGCTAAATCAATACAACACATTGGTGAAACAATATCCAAATTCACCGGAAGCGCAGGACGCATTGGAATATGCAAAATCAATTTACGTTGAGCAGGGCAGAAGCAGTGAGTATGTGAATTTTGCAAAAACAATGGGAGTTGATATCACACCAAGTCAGGAAGATCAGCTTGCATATCAGGAAGCCGAAGTGCAATTCAATGACGGCAATTTTGCAGATGCTTCAAAAAAATTTGAGCAATATTTGAGCAAATTTCCTGATGGAAAATATTCGCTTGAGGCGAACTATTACAAAAGTGAAATTTATTATAACCAAAAAGATTGGGCGAAAGCGGTGACTGGTTACGAAGCGGTATCAGATAAAGCTCCAAATAAATTTGCGGAGAAATCATTGCTGCAAGCCGCACACATTAATTTTTTTGAATTGAAAGATTATGCGAATGCCGAGAAATATTTTGTCAAGCTGAAAGACTTTGCAAGCACGCAGGAAAATAAATCGGAAGCAATGCGCGGTTTGTTGAGAAGTCAGTATCAATTGCAAAAGTGGAATGATGCGACGGATAATGCAAAGGATTTGTTGAATGAGAAAAGTATAAGCACCGATGATAAAGTGCTTGCTAATATGATTATTGCAAAATCATATCAGTCCGCTAATCAATGCGAAACGGCATTGCAATATTTCCGTACTGCAGCATCATTGAGCAAAGCTGCTTATGGTGCAGAAGCAAGATATGAAATAGCGAATTGTTTGTTCATGCAAAATCAATTGAAGGATGCAGAGAAAGCAGCTTTCGAGGTTATTAATAAATCTGGCTCTTATGAATTATGGGTCACGAAAGCCTATCTGATTTTGGGAGATGTTTATTTAAAAGAGAAAGATTATTTCAATGCCAAAGCAACTTTCCAAAGCATTATTGACAATGCAAAAGTGGAAGACTTGCGCAATCAGGCGAAAGAAAAACTGAATCAGGCAACTGAAGAAGAAAATAAGAATGGCAAGACAAGTCCCGACAATCAATAAAATTCCAAATTGAAAAAATGAAGTTCAGATCAATATATATCAAGTCAATTTTTTTAAGCATTGTTTGTTTAGCTTTTTTCATTTCTGTGAACGCGCAGGATTCTGCAAAAAGAAAAACAATTGATATTACCTCCCAATTTAAGCCTGTGCTCCGCGAAGCTGAAAAATTAAATTTTCATGCTTCGCCCTCAGTCTCTGATACAGCAAAACCAAAATTGAATTACGATATTCCATCAAAATTTTTGTTGTTGTCTTATCAGCCCGGAGAATTGAAACCAGTTGCGTTGCAACCTGATTCAGTACTTGAATGGCGTAATGATGATTATATTAAAGTTGGTGTTGGTAGCGTGCATCTTCCCTATATTAAAACAGGGTTTAGTTTTGGCGACGGCAAAAGCACTTTCTTCAACATATTCGCTAATGAATATATTTCAAAAGGCAAATTGCCATATCAACAAAATAGTGCTACAGATATTAAATTAACGGGTACTATAAAAAGCCAAAATAACCTTGAATGGGATGGAGCACTGAATTATAAATTTGATGGGAATTATTTATACGGCTTTCAACCAGACAGTTTGAAATTTAATAAAGACGATTTGAAACAAAATTTTCAAACTTTTGGTGGAAGGTTGAGCATGCACAATATGGTGCCAACTGAATTTGGGTTAACATATAATCCCAATGTGAGTGTGTCGGTTTTTAGTGATAACCATTCGCCAGGAGCTACCGAAGCCAACTCTGTTTTGAATCTTCCATTGAGAAAGGAAATCGGGAAAACATTTGCGTTTGATTTGGGCTTCACAGCAAACCTTACAAACTATCGTTTGAATTCTAATGCTATTAATAATAATGTATTTTATGTTTCGCCTGCGTTGCTTTATAAGACTTCGAGCGTTAATGTGCGAGCAGAGCTAACACCTTCGTGGGATCAAAAAACATTTCATCTTTTGCCGAATTTTTCAGCCGATATCAATCCATTTGAAGGCAAAAAAATGGTTTTCCAATTGGGCTGGATCAGTTATTATGATAAAGGGTCTTATCAACGTTTTGAATCCATCAATCCTTGGCTTGCGCAACCCACAACGCTGTTGAACACACGCGTGCAGGAAAGATTTGCGGGTATTAAAGGATCGTTGACCGATCATATTATATACTCTGCAAAAGTTGCTTTCAACCAATATTGGAACATGCCGTTGTTTGTGAACGATTCTGTTGGTGGCGGAAAAGATTTCCTGATCCGTTATGATTCATCACTCAAAGATTTTGTGGTGCATGGAGAAATTGCATACACAACTGGCGAGCAGTTTAGCATATCTGCTGGGCTTAGTTTGCATCAATATAAAACAAGCACAGAATACCGTGCATGGGGTATGTTGCCAGTTGAATTCAATTCAACATTAAGATGGCAGATATTAAAGGATTTTTGGTTAAAGAGTGATTTCTGGGCATGGGACGGAGCTAACTATCTTGCTAAAAACGGACAGACCGGCAAAAATAATCCTGCTGTTGATCTTAATGCAGGAGTAGAGTACCGTATCACAAAGAAATTGAACTTGTGGCTGCAGATGAATAATATTTTCAACAGTAAATATCAGCGCTGGAATCAATATCAATCTTATGGCTTCAACATATTAGGGGGCATTGTTTTTTCTTTTTCTGATAAATAGAAATATATAGGGTTTCAGAAACATTATAGATTTTGAATTTTCAACGATGCAAATTTATTTTTATTTACAAAAAATCAATGAACACGTAAATTTAGAATCGATTGTGGTAAAAAAGCGTGTAGCAAAATGTTTCTATCCTCTGTAAAACCACGTTAGTTCCATCGAAAATAAAAATACCCGCATAAGTTTTTAATTCTACTCAAAATTTGTTTCTTTAGTCATTGAAAATTGTGCCTATGTTCAGTATTTTGAATAGTTATTTGTTTCAGCATAAAAGCATCAGCGTGCCCGGGCTTGGAACTATTTATCTTGAAAAGCTACCCGCAGAAACTGATGTAAGTGGTAAAAATATTTTGCCGCCTGCTTATCATTTTCGGTTTGATAAATATTTTGATGCGCCCGATAAAGATTTTTTCCTGCACCTTGCTGCAGAAAAGAAAATCCCCGATTACGAAGCAATAAAATGGTACAACGAATTTTCGTATGAACTGCGCAACAAAATTCGCCATGAAGAAAAAGCAGAGTGGGAAGGAGTTGGCATTCTTAAAAAAGATGATGAAGGCAATATCGTTTTTGAATCTACAACAGGCACACCTCCCTTCCTGCAACCTGTGCATGTTGAATATATAAGCCGCAATGGTCAGGGAAATGCTTCCATGGCAACTAATAATGAAACGTCTATTTCAAATTCTGAAGAAGTAGTTTATCCGGAAGAATTTGCGGAAAAAAAGCGCAAGTGGTGGATCTATCCATTAATAGCTGCTGCGATTGCGATTGTTGTTTTGATTTTTCATTTCTCTACCAATGGCTGGAAAATTGAATCAACAAGCAATCAACAAAGCTTGCAAACTGTAAAATAAATAGCTTCTCTTTCCATAACCGGATTTTCTTTCTTTTCTTTGCACACCGTCATAAAAAATGGAAGAAAAAATTATTACATATTCTACGTGTCCGGTTTGCGGATCAACTGAGTTAGACAAAGCACTCTCTGCATCCGATCATCTTGTTTCAGGAAAAGAATTTGAGATATGGCAGTGCGGGCAATGTGCATTAAGGTTCACACAAAATGTTCCTGATCTTGCTTCCATCGGGCCATATTATCAATCTGATAATTATATCTCACACAGCGAAACGAGCAAAGGCATTGTTAATAGGCTGTATCATTTTGTGCGCACACTAACCCTGTCGGATAAGCGCCGTTTGATATTATCTGCGACTCAATTGGTGAACGGCAAGATGTTGGATATCGGCGCAGGCACAGGTGCATTTGTTCATCACATGCAATCGAAAGGCTGGCTGGCAACAGGGCTTGAACCTGACGAAGCGGCGCGGCGCAATGCACTAAATGTTCACAAAGTGGATCTATTGCCTTCAGAACTTTTCTTTCAATTCCCTCCCGATTCTTTTGATGTGATAACCATGTGGCATGTGCTGGAGCATGTGCATGATTTACATGACTACATGGAGCAACTAAAAAAAATCTTAAAGCCTGGTGGAAGAATTTTTATCGCAGTGCCAAATTATCAATCCTACGACGCATGGTTCTACAAAAGTTTTTGGGCTGCTTATGATGTGCCGAGGCACCTATATCATTTTTCGCCGGAAACAATATTCCAATTATTAAACAAGCACAAGCTTCACCTGCATGCTACCAGACCGATGTGGTACGATAGTTTTTATATAAGTCTGCTAAGCGAAAAATATAAAAAGCAAAAGAAGAATTCAATAAGAGGTTTTTTTGTGGGACTTATTTCAAACATGAAAGCCTTTATTGATAAAGAACATTGCAGCTCGCTGATTTATGTGATCGGAAAATAATAAGGCTAAATGAGTTTGAAGTTGCCGAATTTCCCCATGAACTATTAGCTATGAACCATGAACAACATTCTCAATAGCTGAACTTCACCTCATAAATATTTGGCCAAAGCTTTCCTGTTACATAAACTTTTTTTGCGACCGAATCATAAGCAATGCCATTCATTTCTTTTGCTTCGGGATATTTATTTCTTGCTTCAGAATCTAATGTTCTAAAATCGATTCTGCCCACTACTTTGCCGCTCGATGCATCGATTTTCAAAATATAGTTGGTGGTATATTGATTGGCATAAATATAATTGTTGATAATCTCAAGTTCATTAATGTTGCTAGCAGGGCCATTGTTATCAGTTACGCCCAACACTTTTATAAGTTTGAAAGTATTAGGATCGAGATAATTGATATTACTCGTGCCATCACTCATAATGAGATAGGTACCGTCGGTCGTCATTCCCCATCCTTCGGCGCTTGGAAATGTGAACTCTCCAATTTTTTTGAAAGTTTTTGCGTCATACACAAAACCGATTTTTGTTTTGTATGTAAGCTGGTAAACTTTTCCATTCAGGAAGACAATCCCCTCACCAAAATATTTAGTTTTATCAAGTTCGACTTTCGGCTGAATCTTTCCCGTTTTTAAATCTACAATTCCAAATAACGATCGTGTGCTTGGCACTTCTTCCACATGCCCTGTGCTTTCATACAACTGACCATCATGTACCAGAAATCCTTCTGTGAAGGAAGTGGTGTCGTGAGGGAAAACATTCATAACACTGAAATTGATTATTGCAGGTGTGTTGTCTGTTTCGGGAGCATTAGTCGTTGTGGTTTTATCTTCCTTATTGTTGCAAGCCGCCAACAAAACAAGAACAATAGCTGTGATGAGTCTTTTATTCATAATTAGTGATAGGCAGCAAAAATAAGGTTCAGTTTTGGAAAATGTTTTCAACATAATCATAATATTTCATTTAAACATTTTGCGCTTTAAAAGAAAAAACTCTACCTTACATCAGCTTATTTTCTGAGTACCATCGCAGTAAAGTCTTCCGAACGATTTTCCGCCTTGATATTCCCCTCGTGAGTTTTTAACCCGTTGCCCTGAATTATCCTTGCCAATTTCCTATTTCGTGAATTAAAGTAAATCTTGGTTTCTTTCAAATTCGTATTTGATTATTAATATAATAATTGAGTTTCAGATTAGTTTGATGTGATCCAATCCCTCCTGAAAAATAATTTTTGAAGATTGAATTCGTGCCCTGTGAAGCGCCGCTGCAAAAAGAAGCATAATGAGGCTAGCTTTACTTTTACCCCTGTTCCTGTTCACGCAAATGATTTTATTTGCGCAGAATATCTGTCGCACTACTGAATATAGGCAACAGCTTCTTCTCAACCATCCCGAGCTCGCTTCAAAAATTGCAGCAGTTGAAACCTTCACAAAAAATTTTCAAAAGGGAAATGGATATACAACATTGGGGTTTAATCCAGCTTCAGATGGAAGTGGCATTATCACGATCCCAGTGGTTGTGCATATCCTATATAATTCAGCGCAGCAAAATATCACTGATGCGCAAGTGCAATCACAAATAGATATTTTAAATCAGGATTACAGAAGATTGAACGCTGATACTGTAAACACGCCTTTGGTATTTCACGATGCTGCTGCAGATTGCGGATTTCAATTTCGGCTTGCAAAAGTCGATCCCAACGGATATGCAACAACCGGCATCATTCACAAAAAAACAAATATTCAATCTTTTGGTGTTGAAGATGCCATTAAATTTTCTGCTCAGGGCGGTGACGACGGATGGGATAAGGATAGCTATTTGAATATTTGGGTTGGCAGCCTCAACGGGGCTATCCTTGGTTATTCAAGCGTGGTAGGTGGACCAAAGGAAAATGATGGCGTGGTTGTTCTTTATACTGCATTTGGAACTGGCGGAACATCTGTTGCTCCATATAACAAAGGAAGAACGACAACACATGAAATTGGCCATTGGCTTAATTTAATTCATACCTGGGGCGATGCAGATTGTGGAGATGATCAGGTGGCTGATACACCGCCTCAGCAAACTTCTGACATGGGCTGCCCTAGCGGAACAATTATTAGTTGCACTAATTCTCCTTTGGGAAATATGTATCAGAATTATATGGATTTCACAAACGATGCCTGCATGAACTTATTTACGAATGGGCAGAAAAGCCGCATGCTTGCTCTTTTTCAGCCGGGCGGCGAACGCTATGCAATACTTTCTTCAACAGCATTAACGGCAACGCCTTTGCAGAATCCTGTTTCTGAGCCAATAATCACTTCCATTTCAATTTATCCAAATCCATCTGTTGATAATATTACCATTCAACTTAGTGATGATATTGCTATTGGTTCTCAGCTTGAAATCTATAATGGGTTTGGTCAAAAAACAGCTACTATTATTGTTAAGCAATCGCAATTCCAAATGAATATCTCTTCATTTGGAAAAGGTGTTTATTTTATTAAAGCGATTAATGGAAATAGTAAGACAATGGCTAAACTGGTGAAATTATAGTGCTGATTATTTTTTTTCACTGCACATTATTCTGCTAACATGTTCTCCGATAACTGGCGCAAGTGCAACACCCATTCCTCCCATGCGCACTGCACAAAAAACACCATCTGATATTTCTTTTACGATGGGCATTTTTTCAGTGCCAACGCCCATAATTCCACTCCAGCGATGTTCGATTGTGAATGCTGTAGCAGGCAATATTTTTTCATGAAGAAAATGTTCAAGCTCGTTTTGAATGTTATCAGAAGTTGAAAGCTCATAGGTATGCTCTTGCTCGAAAGCCTTATTGCGTGCGCCTCCTAGCAAAATACGGTTGCCAAGATTTCGGAAATAATAAAAGCCTTCATCATAATGAAAAGTTCCTTTCCATGGAAGATTGGGAATTTCTGAAGTGACAAGAACCTGTCCTCGTGCAGGTTCTACATCAAGCTCGGGTAGAAGTTGCTTTGCAAATGCGTTGGTGCAAATAAGAAGTTGATTGGTTGAAAGGTTGAAATGTTGATTGGTTTGTAATTCGATTCGGCCATTTATTTTTTCAAAGCTTTTTATTTCTATTGAATTTAAAATAGTGACACCCATTGACACTACTAATTTCAAAAGAGCTTCACATAATTTACCAGAATGTAATTGACCTTCTAATCTGTTTTCAATTAAATGTTGAAGATTTGCAAAACCAAATTCTGCTATTCGTTCATCACTCAGATAAAATGATTTTTCTTTCTTTACAATTTTTTTCAGACTGTGATTTAGATAATCAATATTGCTGCGCATCGTATTGAAATCAAGTTCCTGATCTTCTGTAATTAATTCATAACCCCCAAAATCTTCATAGCCAATTTCTCTATCCTTAAATGTTTTTCTGATTTTTTTTAATCCTTTATATCGCATCTCAACAATCTCCAGCATTTGATCCTCACCGGATTTTAGCGTGTCAGCAATTAATTCTGTTACGCTACCGAAACATGCAAAACCCGCATTGCGGGTGCTTGCGCCAGTTGGTATAATGCCACGATCAACAATTGCCACAGATAATTTTGGATGACTTTTTTTGAGATAATAAGCGCTCCATAAACCGACAAAGCCGCTGCCAACAATGATCACATCTTTGTGCGAATAAAAACTTTCTTTCTCCCAAATAGAAACCTGGAACATAATTTATGAATTGAAAAATTTCAGGAAAGTTAAGGAGAATCTTATTCGCGGATTAGTTTATCATAGCAATATAAAGCGTAATTTTTTTGAAATAGAAAACTTGAAGCCTACTCAATTATAAATAAGATGCAATACAGGTTAATTATTCAAACAGAAGTTTTCCTCTGCTTTCTATATTAGTTCTTTTATCAAAAAGAAAGTCCACATATTTTGCTTCGCCTTTTTTGCCTTGTAAATTTTGAGTTGCTCGTCCATATTCCTGCCCTTCATCATTAATAACTTTTATCGTAATGTTCTGATCAAAATCATTATCGAATATGATGTATGCAGACAAAAGATTGTCCGTAGCACTGTCGGTACTGCGGATAATAATTTTACCAGTTTGAATGCCGTGTTTTTTAAGTTGATCCGATATCACTACTTCATGCTGAAAAGTTTTTTCAATTCCTTTTGAAACCCCATCGACAAACTCAGAGCCTGTTTTTGCGGCAACTTCGCCAGCTTTATTTACAGTCTCTTTTGTTTTTTGTTTTGCCCAATTACATGAAAGAAATGCTAACATTAAAATAATAAATGAATATTTCATAATGGATAATTTTTTTGAAATGTATGAACGGTCTTGTAAGATTTCAAGGTTGCTCTTCGCTCAAAGCTAAGAGCTCACAGCTTTTCTTCACCATCCGATTCCATAATCTTGCCCATAGTTGCTGCTTCCGCCCCAGAATGTATTGTGCTTTACATCAAAATAAATTGCATTGATTGGACCGCTGGTTCTGTCTCTTAACGTTAATGTATATCCCATTTTTTGTAACTCTCTTCTTACATATTCAGGAGTTCCGTTATTGATCAGAATATGACCAGGATGTGGTTTGCGATCATCAATTTTTTCTCCGCCGAGAGAAAGCCAAAGCTGATCTGTGTTTATATTCTGTGCTTCTGTTGCTTCTTGTACCGTCATACCAAATTCAACCACGTTCAAAAAGAATTGCAATAAGTTTTGATCTTGTGTATCGCCGCCTTGCACACCAAATGCGAGAAATGGTTTTCCATCTTTCAATGCAAGTGTTGGTGTCAGTGTTACTCGTGGCTTTTTATGTGGTTCCACAACATTAAAAGGATTGAGCGTTGAATCGAGCACAAAGCTTTGCATGCGCTGGCTCATCCCAACACCAGTATGCCCTGCAATGCAGGCTGGCAGCCATCCTCCGCTGGGTGTTACTGAGATAACCCAACCATCTTTGTCGGCAGCTTTTCAATAGTGTCCTTTTTATTGGTGAAATAAACCCTG
>CAIYPC010000252.1 GCA_903927975.1 uncultured Bacteroidota bacterium
AAAAAAAATGACCCGCCTTTTTTGGAGGCGGGTCGTTGTATTTTAATTTTTGTATTTATACTTTAACAGCCTCCTCCATGTATTGCAGGAATAATAATGACTACCACAATAATAATTGCGGCGAAAAGAACATTGACATTATTTACTCTGCTATTCCACATGAATAAAACCTTGTAATGCGAATATACGAACCGCCTATTTATAAACAAAGAACTTTTTGTAAGGTTGAAGGTTTAGGGTGTAAGGTTTAAGGTCTTGTATTCCTTACACCCTAAACCTTTATCCTTACACCTTATATAATCGTGGATTTCCTCAACTCAATATTTTCCTTATTCACGTCAACTGGAATTTTGTTTGAAACAAAATCGCTGATTAGTTCACCGATGGTTGATGTGAAATAAAAATTTACAGGATCGATATCTTTAGTAACAAATCCATTTTCCAAAGTCCAATTCACTGCAAGTCTTAGAAGCTGGGCTTCTTTGTGCAAGCCAAAATGATCGAGCATCATGGCTGATGACAATATGGAGCCGAGGGGATTTGCAATATCTTTTCCAGCGGCTTGCGGATAAGAACCATGAATCGGCTCAAACAATGCAGAACCGCTGCCAACTGAAGCGGAAGGTAACAAACCAAGCGAGCCGCTGATAACACTTGCTTCATCGCTGATAATATCACCAAACATATTTTCTGTGAGGATCACATCAAACTGTTTGGGGTTGAGGATAATCTGCATCGCTGCATTATCAACAAATAAAAAATCAAGCGCAACATCAGGGTATTGAGATGAAATTTCTTTCACCACTTTTCTCCAAAGCCTTGATGTTTCGAGAACATTTGCTTTATCAACGAGCGTGAGTTTTTTTCTTCTTTGTTGTGCTTGTTTAAATGCCAGATGAGAGATGCGTTCAATTTCATCTTTCGTATAAGTACAATCATCCATTGCGCTGTTGCCATCAACACTTGTTTCTTTTTTGCCGAAATAAATGCCGCCTGTTAATTCACGATAGATGATGAAATCAACATCCTCAATATTTTTTGTTTTTAATGGAGAAAGATGATGCAAAGAAGGATAAGTTGTAACAGGACGAATGTTTGCAAACAATTGCAATGATTTTCTCAATTTCAACAAGCCTTGTTCTGGTCTCACCTTCGCGGTAGGATCGTTATCGTATTTCGGATGACCGATTGCGCCAAATAAAATAGCATCACTATTCAGGCAAGCTTCTATCGTTTCGTCTGGCAGTGGGTTGCCAGTTTTATCAATGGCATCTGCACCCATCAAACAATAGTGATAATTAAATTCATGATTGAACTGATCAGCAATAGCGTTCAATATTTTTATGGATTGTCTGGTGACTTCCGGACCAATGCCGTCTCCTTCAATTACTACAATGTTCTTATTCATCTTTAGATCTGGTTTATGTGAGGGTTCATTTTATTTATTCAGGGTTTCATCTTTTTTCTGATTCATCTAAAGCGTCTTGAGATTAATTAGCAATCGGTGCAATCAGAAAAATCAAGACAAAATCGTGGTTCAGACAATTGTTTCGAATTTTTCTATTTCAGGTTTTATGCTAAGCAAATAATCAATATCATCATATCCATTGAGCAAACAGGTTTTTTTGTAATTATTAATCTCAAATTTTTCTTGCTCACCTGTGCTTGTTAAAGTGATGGTCTGGTTTTCAACATTCACTTCAATTTCAGCTTCAGGATCATTTTCTACAGCGCTGAAAATTTTCTGCAAAAATTCATCACTAACGGTAACAGGTAGTAGAAAATTATTCAATGCGTTGTTCTTAAAAATGTCTGCAAAAAAGCTGCTCACTACCACATCAAATCCATAATCTTTAATTGCCCATGCAGCGTGTTCGCGACTTGAGCCGCAACCAAAATTTTTTGCCGCAGCCAAAATTTTTCCTTTGTACGTTGGGTTGTTCAGCACGAAATCTTTTTTCGGTTGTCCATCACTGTTATACCGCCAGTCGCGGAACAGGTTTTCGCCAAAACCATCGCGGGTGGTGGCTTTCAGAAAACGTGCTGGGATAATCTGATCAGTATCCACATTTTCCATATCTAATGGAACTATTGTTGATTTTATGATGTTAATGCTTTTGCTCATTTGGTGAATTGTGAATGGTGAATAAGGTTTTCATTTGCTATTGGCTCTCATTGCTCGAAACTCGCTGCTAACAGCTTTCTATTCATCGTTTATAATACATTATCAATGTCGCCTTCTCAATAGTATTCGAAAAAAGATTGAAGCCAACAAAAGCAGGTGTTGCATTTTTATCCAATCCCAGTTTGTCAACTTTCAATGCATAAATTGTAATGCGGTATTCGTGAAAGCCGTGCCCTTGCGGAGGACATGGACCACCATATCCAGGTTGACCAAAATCTGTATTGCTTTGGATAGCGCCGGCTGGCATTAATCCTTTCGCAATATTTCCTGCGCCTGTTTTTAATTCAGTTGTGTTTGCAGGAATATCAAATGTCACCCAATGCCAAAAACCACTGCCAGTGGGTGCGTCTGGATCATACATCGTGATGGCAAAACTTTTCGTTCCGATCGGAACATTTTCCCAATACAATTCAGGAGAAAGATTTTCGCCAGTGCAACCAAAGCCATTATAGACTTGCTTATCGGTTGCTTGCCCGCCAACATCTTTGCTTCTTAATGTAAAGGTTTGCGCATTTGCAATAAGCGACGACGATAAAATAATAAACAAGAATATTTCACTCTTGGAAAATATAAAAGGGTTAAATAAAAATGATTTGAATTTCGTGTTGTCCATATTTTTTTGTTTTAAAGTCCCTTTAGGGATTTAGGGCATCAATTCTCTTACGTCAGTTACAACTCCAGTGATTGCTGCAGCCGCGGCAGAAAGCGGGCTTGCAAGCATCGTGCGTGCATTCGGTCCTTGTCTTCCTTCAAAATTTCTGTTGGAGGTAGAGATGCAATATTTTCCCGCAGGAATTTTATCTTCATTCATTCCCAAACATGCGCTGCATCCGGGCTGGCGAAGATTGAAACCTGCCTCTTCAAAAATTTTATTGATGCCCTCTTCAATAGCTTGTTTTTCTACTTGCTTGCTCCCAGGCACTACCCACACTTCCACGTTATCTGCTTTCTTTTTCCCTTTCACGAATGATGCAACCATGCGCAGATCTTCAATACGACTATTGGTGCAAGAACCTATAAAAACATAATCAACTTTTTTGCCTTTGATATTTGCGCCAGCTTCGAAGCCCATGTACTGAATCGATTTTTCAAACGAAGGTTTTTCTTTTTCGTTGATTTCATTCAGCAAAGGAACATGTCCTGATACGCCGATGCCCATTCCAGGGTTTGTTCCGTAAGTGATCATTGGTTCAATGTCAGCAGCATCAATATTTATTTCTTTATCAAATTTTGAATCTGCATCACTATATAACGTTGACCAATATGCGATTTTTTCATCCCATTCTTTTCCTTGTGGTGCAAATGGTTTTCCTTTCATATAACTGAAAGTGATTTCATCAGGTGCAATCATGCCACATCGAGCACCCATTTCAATGCTCATATTGCAAATGGTCATTCTTGCTTCCATTGATAATGCACGAATGGCAGAACCTGCAAACTCTACTGCAAATCCGGTTGCTCCGCTTGCACTGATCAGCGAAATGATATATAAAATAATGTCTTTGCTAACTACTCCTTTATTAAGTGTGCCATCAACATTAATGCGCATCAGCTTGGGTTTGGTTTGTAGCAAACATTGCGTTGCCATCACCATTTCCACTTCGCTGGTTCCAATGCCAAATGCGATAGTGCCAAATGCGCCATGTGTTGAAGTGTGGCTATCGCCGCAAACAATTGTCATTCCCGGCTGCGTGATTCCAAGCTCTGGTCCAATCACATGAACAATTCCTTGATAAGGATGACCAAGACCGTATAATTCGATACCAAATTCCGCACAATTTTTCTTCAACGCTTCCACTTGCAGTCTGGAAAGCTCTTCTTTGATTGGCAATTCCTGATGAATGGTAGGAACATTATGATCGGCAGTCGCCACAATTTGTTTTGGGCGAAAAACGCCGATGCCTCTTTTCTTCAACCCGGCAAAAGCCTGCGGGCTTGTTACCTCATGAATAAAATGTTTGTCAATGTATAAAACAGAAGGACCGCCGCTGATGGTTTGAACGACGTGTGTTTCCCAAATTTTTTCGAATAATGTTTTTGCCATTTACTATTTCTTTACTCTTGGTTTTATTGTGATCTTATTTTCTTATTTTCTCCGGCATAAATGCCGGAGCTAGTTAAAACAGATCTCTATGCGATTTCTTCAATTGGTTTATGACTCTTTGCTAATTCGTGTAGATCTTCTTCCATTACTTCTTTTTTTGTATCTGCAACTTTTAAAAATCTTTCATATAAAACATCCACATCATTGCGGGTGAATTCATATCCGATTTTGCGGAACCTGTGCGCCAGCGCACTTCTTCCGCTTCTCGCCGTTAATACAATTTTAGATTCACCTGCGCCAACTTCCTCGGGATTAATAATTTCATACGTCAAAGAATCTTTCAAAAAGCCATCCTGATGAATTCCTGATGAATGTGAAAATGCATTCGCGCCAACAATTGCTTTGTTCGGTTGAACCGGCATGCGCATCGTTTCTGAAACCAGTCTGCTCATCGGGTTCAGCAATTGTGTTTTTATATCAGTATAAAATCCAAGATGCTTATGTTGTTTGATCACCATCACGCATTCTTCCATCGAAGTATTGCCAGCTCTTTCACCCAAGCCATTAATGGTGCATTCAATTTGTCCTGCACCAGCAATCACACCAGCAATTGAATTCGCAGTCGCCAATCCCAAATCATTATGACAATGACAAGAGAGGATTGCTTTGTCAATATTTTTTACATGATTAACTAAGTAAGCAATTTTTTCTCCATATTGATAAGGTAAACAATAGCCAGTAGTATCGGGAATGTTTACTACTGTTGCTCCAGCGGCAATCACAGCTTCCACCACTTTTGCGAGGTATTCATTATCGGTGCGACCTGCGTCTTCAGCATAAAATTCAACATCATCTACAAAATTTTTCGCCCATTTTACAGCTTGTGTTGCCCTTTCTAAAATTTCTTCGCGGGTTGAATTGAATTTGCTTTTGATGTGATAATCTGATGTTCCTATTCCTGTATGAATGCGTGGGCGCTTTGCATATTTCAATGCATCTGCAGCCACTTCAATATCTTTTTTCACTGCACGCGTGAGCCCGCAAACAGTTGCGTTTTTTATGATCTTCGATATTTCTTCTACTGAATGAAAATCGCCGGGACTTGAAATAGGAAAGCCGGCTTCTATAATATCAACGCCGAGCTCTTCGAGCTTTATTGCCAACTCAATTTTTTCCGTTGTATTTAATTTGCAGCCCGGAACTTGTTCCCCGTCGCGAAGCGTTGTGTCGAAGATGTGGATTTTTTTATCAGCCATATTTTTCCATTAAAGTATTGGTAAAGAGATAAAAACAAGCGTTTCGAAGATATCTTTGTTTAAATTGGCAACGAAATCAAAATAAGAACTGTTTTACATAGTGTAAGCAGTTAAAATTTGGTAAAAAGCCTTGCTGGTACAGCGTTTTAAAGATTTTTAATTACAATGCCCAACCGATCGTCAGATACATTATTCCAACTCATTAAGTCGCTTAAAAAGTCAGAAAAGCGAAATTTCAAGCTTTATGTCACCAGAAATTCATCAACAGAAGACTTAAAGATAATCCAATTATTTGATGCACTGGATGGAATGGATATTTATGACGAAGCACAATTGCTTAAGCGCAATAAGAAAATTGCGAAGCAGCAATTATCGAATATCAAAGCGCATTTATATCGCGAAATCTTATCGAGCCTGCGACTGTTGCGGAACGATAATAATATTGATATGCTGCTTCACGAACAATTGGATTTTGCGCGAATACTTTATAATAAAGGATTGTATCACCAAAGCCTGAGGACTTTGGATAAGATAAAAGAAAATGCAAAGGAAAATAATCAACACACTTTTTTATTGCAGGTTTTGTTTTTTGAAAAGAAGATAGAAGCATTGCACATTACACGGAGCATGCAGGATAGGGCAGATCAGTTAGCCATTGAAGTTGAGAATACAAATAAGCGTCTTCAG
>CAIYPC010000253.1 GCA_903927975.1 uncultured Bacteroidota bacterium
ATCCATGCTGAATGGCAAAATTTATTTTTGAAGACATCATGTTAACCAATAATACAATCGGCAATAGGATAACAACAAATGAAAGAAGCATCAGAAAAACAACCGTCAGCGATTTTTTCCATTTATATCTGCCTGTTAAAATAAACATCCATTTTTTTAAAAGAACATACATGGTATAAGCACCTAACAACGCCGGTATAAAAGATTGCAATTGAAGAAAAAGAATGAACCCAAGCAGAATGATAATGAACAAAAGTAAAACTTGCCTGATGGTATTGTTAGGGATATAGTTCATACAAAAGTTTTGGGTAACCTAAATTAACAATTTAATCTGTCAATCTGCATCAATGGGAAATATAGATAGTTCATTAGATTTACAGCATGGAATTTGGACGAGTAGCCGAAAATAAATTGGACGGCATTGATTTTTCATTGCCTGCAGAACCTGCTGCAAATAAGTTGGTACTTGGAAACCCCAAAGAAAATCCGATTGTTTATGTAGGCTGCGCAAAATGGGGAAGAAAAGAATGGGTCGGGAAAATTTATCCGAAGCGAACAAAAGCGATTCAATTTTTAGAACATTATGTAAAGAACTACAATAGTATAGAGCTCAACTCAACTTATCACGAGCTGATTGGTCCAGAACAAATTTCCAAATGGGCAGCTCAGGCAAAAGGGAAAGGTTTTAAGTTCTGCCCAAAGGTCAACAAATTAATCACTCATGAAAGAGAGTTTATAGACGTCGAATTTATTACTACAAAATTTCTCGAAGGCATTCTAGCATTTGGAGAAAACCTTGGTCCGATTTTTTTGCAGGTGAGTGAATCATATCATCCTGATAAAAGAGGTAAACTTTTTAATTATTTAAAAACGCTTCCAACTGATCTTCAATTTTTTTTAGAAGTAAGACATCCGCAATGGTTTGCAAATGCTTTCATAAGAAAAGAATTATTTGATACGCTTCGCGAATTGAACATTGGTGCTGTTATTACTGATACCGCGAGCCGAAGAGATTGTGCGCACATGGAACTGACAGTGCCAAAAACTTTTATCCGTTATGTTGGCAACAGCCTTCACGAAACGGATTACACAAGAATTGATGCTTGGATAGAGCGAATGAAATATTGGCTGAACAATGGTTTGCAAGAACTTTATTTTTTCATGCACATGCATGACGAAACGTATAGTCCGGAGCTTACTGTTTATTTGGTAGATAAAATGAATGCTGAGTGTGGTTTGCATTTGCCGAAACCACATTTTGTGCAAACAAGTTTGTTCAGTCAGTTTGATGGGGCGAGGAAGAGGAAGTTGTGAGTTGTGAGTTGTGAGTTGTGAGTTGTGAGTTGTGAGTTGTGAGTTGTGAGTTGTGAGTTGTGAGTCAAAATTTGGTGTTGACAAAGGTATTTAATTAGTGCTTCTGCTTATTGCAATATTTAAAATGAGAAAAATGAAAAGATTATTTCCGTTGCTTTTTTTATTCCTAGCAAAATTTTCTTTTGCGCAAGACATTAAATATTCGTCAGGCAATGATTCGTGGAATGCAGATTCATTGGGAAATCATCGTGCTGTTGTGCATTTTAACGGTGATGGACAAGTTGCAAAAACAATTATTGAATGGAGATTGAATGATGACAGCATGCAACTGAAACGCATTATCGTTCAGGATGCGAGCACAGGCAAGAAAATTAATAATGTAAAAACAGGAATCATCAATAATGAAGCAGGAGAAATTTATTTTGAACCGGTTTCAGGCAAAAACGATTACAATATTTATTATATGCCTTCGAAAAATGAAGGGCGAAGCAATTATCCAAAAGGCGTTTATCTGCGCCCTGAAAACACAGCCGATAATAATTGGATTAATAATATCTCTCCAAAAACTGTTGTTAATACAGCCGTAAAAGAAATTCAATCCATCAATGAGTTCAATAGTTTTTATCCGATGGAAGTTGCTGCTACAAAAAATGAAACGGATGTATTGATATCAAAAAATAAAGGCAAAGCATTCATCGTTTTTCCTGAAGAAAGAATGAACCCAATCAGGATGAAAGCAAAACTGCCGTATAGATGGATCAAAAACGGAACTCAAACATCTTTCAACGGACAATCTGCAAAAGGTGAATATTATGCTTATCAATTAGGAATATATGCATTGCAAAATCTTGATAATATTTCTGTGAAATTCACCGACATGAAAAGCAAAGATGGATTAACCATCAGCGCAAAAAATATTTCTTGCATCAACACAAATGGAATTGATTATAGTGGTAAGCCTTTTGAAAAAAATGTTTCTGTTGCACAAAAAAATGTGCAGGCATTATGGTGCGGCGTTGATGTGCCGCAAAATATTCCTGCAGGTTTATATTCAGGAAAAGCAACGGTGAGCGCAAAAGGAACGCAACCTGTTATCATCAATATTAATATCACAGTAACTGATGCATTGCTTGCTGATGGCGGCGCTAATGAGCCTTACAAACAAACGCGATTAAAGTGGCTCAACTCAACACTTGCGCAGGAAAACACAGTCATTGCACCATACACGGCGTTGCAGGTTGATAATAATCGGATAAGCTTATTGGGAAGAAAAGTTGAAATCAATAATGATGGTTTTCCAAAACAGATCGAAACTTTTTTCACGGAAGAAATGACGGCTTATAAAGAATCACCGAATAATATTTTGAAAGCGCCGATTCATTTCATGACAATAAATGCCGATGGAAAAATAATGGAATGGAAGAATAATGATTTTCATTTCACAAAAAAAGAGGCAGGAACAGTTGAATGGGCGGCTATTAATATGAGTGACAATTTGCGAATGGAAATAAATGCATCTTTGGAATTTGATGGATATATTATTTACAAAGTAAAGATCATTGCACTGAATGATGTTAAACTAAAAGATGTTTCTCTTCAAATCCCTTATAATAAATCTGCCTCAAAATATTTGATGGGGCTTGGACAGAAAGGTGGTGACAGACCAACTTCATTCGAATGGAAATGGGATGTTGCCCACAAAAATCAGGATGGTGCATGGATGGGAAATGTAAATGCTGGATTGCAATTTTCTTTGCGCGATGAAAAATATGTGCGTCCGCTGAACACGAATTTTTATCTACTAAAACCTTTGCTGTTGCCATCTTCATGGGGAAATGAAAACAAAGGCGGGATAACAATCAATGAACATGATGACACAGTTTTGGTAAATAATTTCAGCGGCGCCCGCAGCATGAAAAAAGGCGATGTGCTTTATTATAATTTCAATTTGCTCATCACGCCGTTTCATACCATCAACACCGATTTTCAATGGAGCACTCGCTTCTATCATAAATATGATAACCTTGATTCAATAAAAGCTTCCGGCGCAACGGTGGTGAATATTCATCATGCAACGCCCATCAATCCATGGATCAATTATCCTTTTATAGAATGGAAAAAGATGAAAGCATATATTGATGAAGCGCATAGCAAGGGGTTGAAAGTAAAAATTTATAACACTGTTCGTGAACTATCTGATCATGCTTATGAAACTTTTCCGATGCGAAGTCTGGGTTCTGAAATTTATTCAACAGGAAAAGGCGGCGGCTTTAGCTGGCTACAGGAACACCTCGGCGGAAATTATATTGCTGCATGGTTTGTGCCTGAAATAAAAGATGCTGCGATTATTAATAGCGGCATCAGCCGGTGGCATAATTATTATGTGGAAGGAATGAATTGGCTGGTGCAAAATGTGGGCATCGATGGAATTTATTTGGATGATGTTGCATTTGATCGCACAACCATGAAACGCATCAAGCGTGTGCTGACAAAAGATGGTCATCCCGGAATTATTGATCTGCATTCCGCAAATCAATATAATAAGAATGATGGTTTTAATAACAGCGGCAATTTGTACATGGAACATTTTCCTTATCTCAACAGACTTTGGTTCGGCGAATATTTCGATTATAAAAATAACAAACCTGATTTCTTTTTGACTGAGGTGAGTGGCATTCCATTTGGGTTGATGGGCGAGATGTTACAGGATGGTGGTAACCCATGGCGAGGAATGATCTATGGAATGACGAACCGTTTTCCGTGGACAGAAGATGCGGACCCCCGCCCGATATGGAAATTCTGGGAAAATTTTGGGATGAAGGGAACTGATATAATTGGTTACTGGAGCAGCAATTGTCCGGTGAAAACAAATAATGAAAAAGTGCTTGCAACAGTTTATAAAAAAAATAAATCTTGTTTGGTTGCGATTGCAAGCTGGGCAGATGCACATGCAAATGTGCAATTGAAAATTGATTGGAATAAATTAGGGATTGATTCTTCAAAGGCAATCATTGTTGCAGATGAAATCAGCCATTTTCAAGCCGCAAAAACATTTTTGCCAAATGAGATGATACCGGTTGAAAAGGGGAAAGGATGGTTGCTGGTAATTAAGGAGAAAGAATAATTATTTCTCTCACCTTAAAAAACTTTGTACATATTTGCTCTGCATTTTAATTATTAATAAACGCTCCGTATAAAAAAATCTCTTTCAAAATTCTTAATCTCATTTTTACAATGAAATCGAATTATCTTCTTCGCAATGTTTCTGTTTTATTTTTTATTTTTCTATCGCTTTCAGTTTCTGCGCAACAGATAGAAATGAAAATCACAAAGCACTATCTTAATATTCCCATTCAAAACAGCATTGGGTTGAAGATGGTTAATTTGATTGTTGATGGAAAAATGAAAAGGGAATTTCCCGTTCAGCTTGCTGATGATTCTATTTCTTCTTGGATATTCATTGACGTTAGTGAATTCAAAGGACAAAAAATAAGCATCGCCAGTCATGCTAAAATGGAATCGCTGAAAAGAATTTATCAGGATGATCAGATCAACGGAGTTGATAGTTTATACAAAGAAAGCAACCGTCCGCAGTTTCATTTCACGGTGAAGTGTGGCTGGAGCAATGATGTGAACGGGCCGATTTATTATAACGGTCAATATCATTTGTTCTGGCAATCTTTTCCATTTGGCTTATCATGGAATACTGGTTTCATGTATTGGGGTCATGCAACCAGCAAAGACTTACTTCATTGGGAAGAACTGGATCCAGCATTGATGCTTGATACGCTTGGCTCGCCGTGGTCGGGCACAGCAACGATTGATAAAAACAATAATGGGGGCTGGGGCAAAAATGCATTGGTAATTTATTATTGCAATTATGATCGTGTGTCGTTCAGACAAGCGCAATGTATTGCATACAGCACAGACAATGGAAAAACTTTTACGCGCTATAAAAGCAATCCGGTAGTTGACAGTGATTGGGAAATGGGATCAACTGATACAAGAGACCCAAAAGTATTTTGGCACGAACCTTCAAAGCATTGGGTGATGGTTTTGTTTGAAAAAGATGGCATGTCTTTTTATATATCAACCGATATGAGGCATTGGGAAAAGCAGAGTCATGTTATGGATTTGTGGGAGTGCCCTGATTTTTTTGAACTTTCTGTTGATGGAAATAATGCTGTAAAAAAATGGGTGCTTCATGGAGGTTCCAGCGATTATTTCATCGGAACTTTTGATGGAAAGACCTTTACTCCCGAAACAAAAAAACTGCGCTACACAGACACAGCGAACAATAATACTGATGATGTTTTATATGCAGCAGAAAGTTTTGAGAACATGCCAGATGGAAGAAGAGTGCAAATGGGTTGGGGAAGAGTGAGCCACGAAGGAATGCCTTTTACGCAGATGATGATGTTCCCGACGGAATTTAATTTAATAACTACCAAAGATGGAATAAGATTGAGAGCAAATCCTATAAAAGAAATTGATCAGCTCCATAAAGTCGCGCATAAATGGAATGGGCTTTCTCTTCATCAGGCAAATGAGGAATTAGGTAAAATCAAGCCACAGCCACTGCATATAAAAATGAAGTTCACGAGTGCCGCAGGAAATAAAATGAGTTTACGATATCAGGGAAATGAAATTTTGAATTTAGCTGCGAGCGATTTTCCATCGGGTGAAAATGAAATAGAAATATTGATTGATAAAACAGTTGCAGAAATATTTATCAATAAAGGTGAACATTATTTCACGAAAAGGCTTCAATCAAAAACAAATGATAACAGTTTTGAATTTGATTCTGAAAAATATGGCCCGTCAATAAATTCGCTGGAAGTTTATGAAATGAAATCTATTTGGGAGGGAAAATAAATATTGTATTCCTCTTTGGCTTTGCCCCTCCGCGAGAAAAAATTAAAATTCATTCAACATGTTACTCGGCTTTGATATTGGCGGCACCAAATGCGCAGTTGTTCTGGGCAATAATATTGAAGAAGATAAAATTCAGATCATAGACAAAGAAGTTGTTGCTACCAACAAACCGGTATATGAAATGATTGATCTGTTGTTTGCAACCGCAGAAAATTTATTATCAAAACAAGGAGTATCAAATCAAAATATTACTGGCATAGGAATAAGTTGCGGAGGTCCGCTGAGCAGCAAACAAGGAATTATATTATCGCCGCCAAACCTTCCTGGTTGGCATGAAATACCGATTGTAGAGATGGCAGAAAAAAAATTTGGCAAGCACGTGCTGTTACAAAATGACGCGAACGCATGCGCTGTTGCAGAATGGAAATTTGGCGCTGGCAAAGGATATAATAATTTAATCTTCTTAACCTTTGGCACTGGCATGGGTGCAGGATTAATTTTAGATGGAAAACTTTATTCGGGGACAACAGATCTTGCAGGCGAAGTGGGACATTTAAGGTTGGCAGATAATGGTCCTGTTGGTTTTGGAAAAGCTGGTTCCTTTGAAGGCTTTTGCAGTGGCGGTGGAATTGCACAGCTCGCGCAAACAGAAGCCCGAAAGAATTTGCAAATGGGAAAGAAATTATCTTTCTGCAAAAGTCTTGATGACCTGCCAAATCTTTCTGCAAAAATTGTTGCAGAAGCTGCTTACAATGGAGATGCTGTTGCAATAGAAATTTATAAAACTTGTGGAAGATATTTGGGAAGAGGGCTTTCGCTTTTGATAGATATTTTAAATCCTGAGTTGATAATAATGGGAAGTATTTATGGAAGGGCGAAAGAATTGATCGAGCCTTATATGAATGAGGTTCTTGAAATGGAAGCAATCTCTCAATCTTACAAGGCATGTAAAATTGTTGCCGCCGGATTATCAGAAAATATTGGGGATATGGCAGCGCTTTCATTGGCAGTGATGAGTAAAGAATAAATTGATATCCAATAGAACTCTTTGCTGTAAAGAGTTCTAGCCCCTCTCCTTTGGAGAGGGGTTGGGGTGAGGTAAAAATTGATTGCATTTGTTCATCACTTCGTTATATTTACTGTTAGCCTAATTCTGATAAGCGAACGAAACATCAAAGCTGATAGAGCCTAATGACAAAAAAGATTATAATCCTAATAACAATTTGGTTGATTTTTATTTTTACTGATTATTTTTTCCTGCCCTATTTCGTCAAGCCATTTTCTTGGCTTTTAATCTGCATAATTTTACTAATCCTATCAACCAGACAAATAATAAAAGCAATTAAGCAACGAAAAAACTTAAAACTAAACAGGATATTAAATCTTTCAATAACAGCAATTCTATTCTTCCTGACTTTTTACAACTTCAATAAAATACCAAACTCAATTATCGAAAAAATTGATTGGCTAATTTCTTATAATAAACGAGAACAGGTGGTAAAAGAGGTTGAAATGGGAAAGCTTAAGTCAAATTCAGAAATGAATAATGGAATTTGCAAACTTCCATTTAGCTTTCCAATTATTTCAAATGGAGGAAACGATATCTGGATTTATGAGAACGAAAAAACGAAGGCTATTAAATTTTGGATTTCACGTGGATTTTTTGAATCACCACAAACTTATTCGAATAATGGAATGAGACTAAACGGGTACAAAATTCAAATTTTCTTATAAATTATACTTTTGTAATTCAATAGAATGCCCAAGTTAAAGTCCAAAATTTTTACACGTTAACACGAACTTTTCACCATTCATAATTGACCACTCACCATGAAAATTTGCTTTGTCATCTTCTTATCAACTGTTCTCTTTTGTTTTCAATCTTCTCAAGCGCAAAAAAATAATTTGCAAGTGAGCGTTGTAAAAAAAATCTCAACAACATCAATCAACAAATTTTATGTAGGCAATAAATCTCCTTTATCGCCACTCAGTTTTATTAAACTTCCGGTGGGAAGCATTAAGCCAAATGGATGGATATTAAAATATCTCGAATTACAGCGCGATGGATTAACAGGACAGTTAGGCAACATCAGCGAGTGGCTCGATAAAAATAACAATGCATGGTTCAGTGGAAATGGAAAAGGCGATCATGGTTGGGAAGAAGTGCCGTATTGGTTGAAAGGCTATGGAGATCTTGGATATATTTTGAAGGATGAAAAAATGATCACAGAAACAAAACTGTGGCTCGAAAAAGTTTTTCAGAGCCAAACGGCTGATGGTTATTTTGGTCCGCGCATTATGGAGAACGATCATCAGAACAACGCAGGAACAACTCCTGATCTTTGGCCAAACATGCTCATGCTTTGGTGCATGCAATCTTATTATGAGTATAGTAAAGATCCCCGTGTGATCCCATTCATGACAAAATATTTTAGATGGCAAACAACAGTGCCTGATGATAAGTTGCTTAAAATATATTGGGAGAACAGTCGTGGCGGTGATAATCTTTATAGCATTTATTGGTTGTATAATCTCACGGGAGAAAAATGGCTGCTTGATCTTGCATATAAAATTCATAGAAACACAGCAAACTGGTCGCAACAAAATAATTTACCAAACTGGCATAATGTAAATGTTGCGCAATGTTTCAGAGAGCCGGCCACTTATTTCATGCAGACAAAAGACAGTTCTTTTTTGAATGCAACGTATAATGATTTTAATCTGATAAGAAATTTATATGGACAGGTTCCCGGCGGCATGTTTGGCGCTGATGAAAATGCGAGAGAAGGTTATGATGATCCGCGGCAGGCTGTTGAAACATGTGGCATGGTGGAGCAAATGGCTTCCGATGAAATATTAACCGGCATCACCGGAGATCCAATGTGGGCAGAGAATTGCGAAGATGTAGCTTTCAACACATATCCTGCCGCAGTGATGCCAGATTTTAAAGGCCTTCGCTATCTAACGTCTCCAAACATGGTGGTGAGCGATGATAAAAATCATGCGCCGGGCTTGCAAAACGATGGGCCATATTTAGTGATGAACCCATTTAGTAGTCGCTGCTGTCAGCATAATCACGCACAAGGCTGGCCTTATTATGCAGAGCATTTATGGATGGCAACGCCTGACGATGGTATTGCTGCGATATTATATAACAGCAGCGAAGTGACAGCGAAAGTTGGGAATAAAAAAACAAATGCCGTTACATTGAAGCAAACAACAAATTATCCTTTCGATGAAAATATAAAAATTGAAGTGAGCGCAGCATCGCCAATAAATTTTCCATTATATCTGCGCATTCCAAGCTGGTGCGAACATGCAAAGTTGATGATCAATGGCAAAGAAATAAATACAGATGCAACGCCGAACAGTTATGTGCGTATTGAAAATGAATGGAAGCAAGGTGATGTGATTGAATTGATATTGCCAATGAAATTATCGTTGCGCAAATGGGAGAAAAATAAAAATAGCGTGAGCATCAATTATGGGCCGCTCACATTTTCTTTAAAAATTGATGAATCATATAAATTGGTTGATGGCAAAAAATCTGCGCTTGGGGAAGCGAAATGGCAATCAAATGCTGATCAATCTAAATGGCCTTCTTATGCAATTTATCCGGCGAGTTTATGGAATTATGGTTTGTTTTTAACCAATCAACCATTATCAGATCAGTTTGAAGTGATAAAGAAAAATTGGCCGGCAAATAATTTCCCATTCACACAAAATGCAGTGCCAATTGAATTGAAAGCAAAAGGAAAAATAATCCCAGAATGGAGGCTCGATAAATATGGCTTGTGTGATTTGTTACCGCAAAGCCCTGTTGCTGTTGATACGAAAGAGCAAGCAATAGAATTGATACCGATGGGCGCAGCAAGATTGAGAATATCGGCTTTTCCGGTGGTGAGGTAAAAAATCTCAATTAGCAGGGCAACAACTGGTAAAATGCAAACACAAGTCCAAATGATTCAATCATGAAAAAAATAAAAAATATTTTTTGGCTAATTTTTGCGTCGGTACTTTTTGGAACTGTTATTTATAAAATAGCCTTAAACTCTTTTACGGATAATTTTTTAGGTAAGAATCCGAAAATTATTAAAGCGGTTCTCATAAATGAGAAGAATTTTATGGGCAATCAACCCGTCGATTCTCAGTTTTCATATTCATACTCATTTAAAGTAAATGGAGAAGAATTCACAGGAGATGCGCATAATAC
>CAIYPC010000254.1 GCA_903927975.1 uncultured Bacteroidota bacterium
GCTATTTGTGATCAACTGAACAATATAAACACCTGCCTGCAAAGTGCTGAGATTGCTGAATGGAAGTACATTTTGACCTTGCTGCAATGTTACAGACTGGCTCATTATTTTTTGGCCACTGATATTGAAGATATGTACTGTTCCTTCCTGTGTTTTATCGCTTGTGGCAATTATTTTTACTCCGGATATAAAAGGGTTTGGATAAACTGAGAAGTTTGCCGAAACCGAAGAGCCATCAAGATGAAGGGCAATAATTTTGCTGTAGTTCACCTGACCATCAATATCAACTTCTTTCAATCTATAATAAACTATTCCAGATAAACCACTTATTGGATCGGAGAACTGATAATTCTGAACAGTGCTTGTATTGCCACCTGCTGTAACACTTCCTACCTTATCAAAGTCTGTAGCATTTGTGCTTCTTTCCACATCGACATAATTGCTATTAATTTCTGTTTCAGTGCTCCATTGAATTAAAGCATTGCTGCTTTGTTTTGTTGCAGTGAAAGAAATTAATGAAATAGGCAATGTTGTTTTTGGTGGAAAAATATTAGTTGCTAAATCAGTAAACCCTGAACCACTATAGGCAAGCCTTGTTTGTACCGTGCCTGCGCCAGAAGTGTTGATGGTTGTTGCATCAATGAAATATAAGCCATTCGATGTTGAAATGTACATTGATCCTGCTGAGTCAAATGCGCAACCGTTAACTGATCCAGTAAAATTGCTTCCATTTGGGTCCACAAGTTTCCATTTTCTGCTTATAGAAGTTGTGTTCAGTGCCGTGTTCATTGTGTAGATATATGTATTGCCACTAGCATCGTTTGCTAGCGCATACATTTCTCCATTTTTATCGAATGCAAGGTCTCCGCTCCCAAATGTAGATGCAGTGCCTCCGCCTGAAACTGCAACATTGCTGTTAACAACATTTATAGAAGTAGCTCCGAGCGCATTTGTTTGAAATTTTGCGAGATAAAGATTGTTGCTGCCATTGCTTGCTAAGATCCAGCCAAATCCGGATGGGTCAATCCCAAGCCTTACAAAGCCAAGGTTTGAATTATCGCTGCTACCATTGATATCGATTGTAGCAACGCTTGTCTGGTGCGAACCATCATGCATCATAGCATATAATGTTACGTTTCCTGTATTGCTAACATTTGGCATGAAGTAAAAATAACCGCCCACGTCTTCACCCAAAGCTGCAGATGATGTTGTGGTAGTAATGCTTGCAACGCTTGTCAGGCCATTGATGACCATACCGCTATGAACAGAATCAGAACCAACGGCAAAGCCAGAAAAGGATGAACCAGATGATGAAAGAGCAAATAAATTATTTGAGTACGTGGAAGTAGATCCTGAATTAACTGTTACAGTAACATCATCAGTTGCCTGGTCGCTTCCAGAGCCGTATTGATAATTATAATTTGCAGTAACAGTGAAATGATATGTACCTGCCACAGTAAAGTTTACGCCTGTTGATGATGTATTTGGAGATGCGATTATTGCGGTAACTGCATCTGATGATGATTCAGTCCACGTATAACCGCTGCACGTATTCCCATTAGAAGTAAAAGAACTGTTTAATGTAGTGCTGTAAGATGTAGGCAAAGTTAAAGTAGATGCTCCCGCGCTTGCTGATACTGTTGATGCAGGGTTTACATATACAGTTGCAGCTGACGATACTGCTGTTGAGGTTGATCGTGTTATCGTTACTATAACTTGATATGTTCCAGCGTCTGCAAAAGTAGCGGTTGTTGAGGTGCTACTTGAGCTTGTTGATTTGCTGGAAGGGTTGAATGATACTCCTGAAGACGAGACCGAAGACCAAGAGTAATTATAATTTCCACTTCCATTATAGCTTCCGCTTTTGGAACCGGTGAAAGATACTGTTCCGCCAGCGGTAATTGATGCTGCAGAACTTGGGCTTGTTATTAAAGCCGTTTGAGCAAATAATTGGCCCGTTGAAATGATTGTTAAAGCAACGAGTAAGAGGTAAAGCTTTTTCATTTGAGTTTCTTTTTGTTTTAAAATGGTGTACAAATCCGGCTGTGCCGCGGCTTTCAGGGGAGAATGGAATCTGTATTTTTAAAAGCTTGTAATAAAGAAACTGTGGGTTTCAAATGAATATGGGTCGTTTTCACTCTTTTCAGAATGGTATTTCAGGGTAGGAATGGAGAATTAAGTAGATAATAGGGTAATTCAGTGTGAATATGGAGTACGAATCCTAGGCTGTAAGCCTTTCTGGGGTGGAATTTTCAGTAGAGGTATAGGAAATACTTGAAGTAAGAAATACGGGAGTAAAACTATAATGAATATTTGGATAATGCAATACACGGCAAAATATTTTTTGAAATATTTTGAATGATAATCAGTAAATAATTAGTAATCAATAAAAACAGCGATAAAAAACCTAAAAAAATATTTTGGCAAGATTTATTTTACTCCTTTGGCAGGATTCCAAGAGCCTTGCAGCTTTCTTATATAAAGTATCTGACCGATATGATACGCATTATGGGTACTAATATGGGCAATAATAGAATACCAGGATTGCAATTTTGCTTCATCAGCATTTTCAATCGCCTTCTCCCATTTTGTCAGCACATCATCCAAATTCTTAACTGTTGTGGCCCAACTGCTTTTATCAAACGTTGCAAAGGTCTCATCGTTATTGCCATTAAACGCAACAGGTTTTTCTCCATTAAATTCCGCGAGTTCTTCATTGTCCCAGAAAATTAAATGATTTGTCAATTGACCAATGGAATGCTGTGAAGTATCTTGTCTCCACATTGCCTGCTCTGCTGTTAATCCATCTAGTGCCTGATTTGCCAGTACGAACCATTCTTGTTTGTTATGTGTTGTTTTTAGCTGGTCGAGCAAAATGGATTTTAAAGTTGCATCAGTTTTATTTTGAGCGTGTAATGAAACTGACGCAAGCAGAAAGATGAAAGAGATGGCATTTTTCATTGTGAAGTTTTTTGAAAATTAAGCAATATTATCTTCATGCGATGCGGAGTTAATAGCCGTTCAACAATTTTTTTTTATTGAGTTTGATAGGCTAAATAAAAAAAAGCAGCTAATTGCTGCTTTCATATAAATTAAATGGAACTGAAATTATTTTTGAAGTTTGTTCAATAATTTAATCTTTTGAAATGCATACGAAACCCCGTTCATCTGATAACTGATTATTTTTTTAAGGCTATCATATATATAAGATTCTTCCAAAACTTCTTTATAGATTTTAACCAAAAGCTGCTCGCTTTTTTCGCAGGCATTCAACACATTTTTTTCAACAATTTTAGTTCTTGTCATTTTAATATTCCCTGTTTCTACAGATTCTGTTTCCCCACCAAGGCTTTGAATGAGCGAACTTAATTCAGTAGCGTACTGATTGTTCTCAACCGCAAGACTGATAATTGTCTGATGAAGCTGTGTGTTTTTAATACCTGATGCAAAAGTTTCAAATTTTTTCTTTGCTTCCTGAAGTGCCTGAAGCAATGTGTTTAATTTCTTGACTGTGTGAAGCTGTGCTAAATTTTGTGTGTATGTTAATGGCATAAATCAGAGTTTTTCGGGTAAGATAATAAGTTGCATTATTGAACACCATTATCAGACAATTATTGTACCACTTTAAGGAGAAAACCGAGAATAGAGCTTTTGTGAGGAAGTTGAAGATTGTGGTGAAAAAGCATTTTCCGATATATTTCAGCCCATTCTGATTAGCCGATTCTGATTACTGCTCCCTTATTGTTAGTTGATGCCCTAATACTCTGACAATTTTTCACTTTTAGCGTGATGGCATAATGATTGACTACTAAGAGAGAACATTAAATTTAAACAAATGGGAAAAATAATAGGAATTGACCTTGGAACAACGAACAGTTGCGTATCCGTTATGGAAGGAAATGAGCCCGTAGTGATTGCGAATGATGAAGGCAGACGTACAACCCCGTCTGTAGTGGCTTTCCTGAAAAATGGGGAACGCAAAGTTGGTGACCCTGCAAAACGTCAGGCAATCACCAATCCGAAAAATACAATCATGTCCGTGAAGCGCTTCATGGGTCGCAGATATGATGAAGTAACGAACGAAATAAGCCACTGGAGCTATAATGTGGTAAAAGGTGACAATAATACTTGTCGTATTGACATTGATGGCAGGCAATATACGCCACAAGAGCTTTCTGCTATGATTCTTCAGAAAATGAAGAAAACAGCAGAAGATTATCTGGGCCAGGAAGTGACGGAAGCTGTTATTACTGTGCCTGCTTATTTTAATGATGCTCAGCGTCAGGCTACGAAAGAAGCTGGTGAAATTGCAGGCTTGACCGTTCGCCGTATTGTGAACGAACCCACTGCTGCAGCATTGGCTTATGGTCTTGACAAAAAGCACAAAGATGAAAAAATTGCAGTGTTCGACCTTGGTGGCGGAACATTTGACATATCGGTTCTTGAATTAGGAGATGGCGTGTTTGAAGTGAAATCAACCAACGGTGACACACATCTTGGTGGTGATGATTTTGACAAGCTGATCATGGATTGGTTGGCAGAAGAATTCAAGAAAGATGAGAACATCGACTTGCGCAAAGATCCAATGGCATTGCAACGTTTGAAAGAAGCTTCTGAAAAAGCAAAAGTTGAATTATCATCTTCCAGCGAAACAGAAATCAACCTTCCTTATGTTACTGCAGTGGATGGCGTTCCAAAACATTTGGTGAAGAAATTGACGCGTGCAAAATTTGAGCAATTGTCAGATGTTCTATTCGCAAGATGTTTGAAGCCTTGTGAACAAGCATTGAAAGATGCAGGTTTGAATGCTTCCGAAATTGATGAGGTGATATTGGTAGGTGGTAGCACACGCATTCCCAAAGTGCAAGAAATTGTAGAAAAATTCTTTGGCAAGAAAGCAAATAAAAGTGTGAACCCTGATGAAGTGGTTGCGATTGGTGCAGCTATTCAGGGAGCGGTATTGACGGGCGAAGTGAAAGATGTTTTGTTGCTCGATGTAACACCTCTTTCTCTTGGTATCGAAACAATGGGTGGAGTAATGACCCGTTTGATAGAATCGAACACAACCATCCCAAGCAAGAAATCAGAGACATTCTCAACAGCCAGCGACAATCAACCAGGTGTACAAATTCATGTGCTGCAAGGCGAGCGCCCAATGGCAAATCAGAATAAGAGCTTGGGTATGTTCAATCTCGATGGCATTCCGCCAGCACCTCGTGGCGTTCCGCAGATTGAAGTAATTTTTGATATTGATGCAAACGGTCTTTTGCATGTAACTGCAAAAGACAAAGGCACTGGTAAGGAACAAAAAATTCGTATTGAAGCTGGAAGCGGATTAAGCAAAGAAGAAGTAGAAAAAATGAAGGCTGAAGCAAAAGCAAATGAATCTACGGATAAGGCTGCTCGTGAAAAAGTGGATAAAGTGAATCAGGCAGACAGTTTGATTTTCCAGACTGAAAAGCAATTGAAAGAATATGGCGAAAAAATCCCTGCTGATAAAAAGGCACCAATAGAAACAGCTTTGGCAAAATTGAAAGAAGCGCATAAAAGCCAGGATTTATCTTCCATTGATTCTGCTGTTGCTGAAATGAACACTGCATGGACCGCAGCAAGCGCAGACATGTACAAAGACACGCAAGCTGGCGGCCAGCAACCAGGAGCTGATGCTTCAAACGGCAACGCACAACCGAATTCAGGCGCGGGTTCGGAAAATGTGACTGATGCCGAGTTTGAAGAAGTGAAGTAATATTAGCAAGCTTATTATTTATATCGAAAGCTCTCACAATTTTGTGAGGGCTTTTATTTTGGATGGATTTTGGGAAATAGACAAATGCTTATCTAAAAAAGATTCCCCGCACAATCGTTTCCGCAGTTTTACAATTTGTTTTTTATTAACGATGTTTTTGTAGTTTTGAACATTCTACAAAAGCTATGGAACATTACACAATGAGCCTCACGCTGAAAGTGTGGCGCCAGAAAAATAAAGACAATAAAGGAAGTTTTGAAACGTATCAGGTGAACGATATTTCTTCAGAAATGTCTTTTCTTGAAATGTTTGATGTGCTGAACGAGCGGTTGATCCGCGAGGGTAGCGACCCAATTGCATTTGATCATGATTGCCGCGAAGGCATTTGTGGTATGTGTTCCATGTATATCAACGGGAAACCGCACGGCCCTTGGGAAGGTACGACCACTTGTCAATTGCACATGCGTGCATTTAAAAATGGCGATACGATTATTGTTGAGCCATGGCGTGCAAATGCTTTTCCCGTGCTGAAAGATTTGGTTGTTGATAGAAGTTCTTTCGACCGCATTATTCAAGCCGGCGGATATATTTCAGTGAACACCGGAAATGCGGTAGATGCGAATGCGATGCCGATTGAAAAAGACAAAGCCGATGCGTCATTTGCTGCCGCTGCCTGCATAGGTTGTGGCGCCTGCGTTGCGGCTTGCAAAAATAGTTCTGCATTATTATTTGTGTCAGCGAAAGTTTCTCATCTTGCTTTGTTGCCACAAGGTGCGCCAGAGCGCAAAACGCGTGCGCTCGATATGGTTGCACAAATGGATAAGGAAGGTTTCGGTGCATGCACATCAACAGGTGCCTGCGAAGCCGTTTGCCCGAAAGAAATTTCCATCAGCTATATTGCCCGCCTTAATAATGAATATTTGAGCGCTGGTTTATTGTCTGAAAAATAGCGGTATACATTTTCGGTTAGTTTTTTGTATCAAGAGATGGAATTCTATTGAACGATTTACTAACGGCAATATACAGCCGATTTTTGGCATCGATAAACGGTCGGCTGCATTGACCATGGACTATGAACCATCAACCATGAACTCCCTTCGCGTCGTAGCGTCTTTGCGAGATACGCGATTAACAACCAGATAATTTTTTCTTTCCTTCTTATCAGTTAATTTCAAGTAACAATTAATGTTATGCTGCTTCGCGGAAACTTGTTATTGGTTGTTTGTGTTTTATTCGCCACTCATTTGAACGCACAGCAGTTCGGCGGAAACCCACCTTCATTAAAATGGAAGCAGATTAATACTGATACTGCTCGCATTATTTTCCCCGCAGGTCTTGAGACGCAAGCGCAGCAAGTAGCTTCGATGGTGCATGCATTGAGTAAAGCAACGTTGAATACTATTGGCTTTTCACAACGAAAAATAAATATCGTGTTTCAAAATCAGACCACCATTGCAAATGGATATGTTGGTGTCGCACCTTTTCGCAGCGAATTTCAATTGACAGCCGATCAAAATAGTTTTGATTTGGGGAGCTTGCCGTGGCAGCAGCAATTGGTCATTCATGAATACAGACATGTGGAGCAGTATAATAATTTTCGGGTAGGATTATCAAAGGCTTTTTATTATTTATTTGGCGAAGGCGGACAGGCTTTTGCAAATAGCTTGTCGGTGCCGAATTGGTTATTCGAAGGCGATGCCGTTTATCAAGAAACCTTAGTGAGCAAACAGGGTAGGGGGAGGCTTCCTTATTTTTTCAACGGCTATCGTTCAATGTGGGAGGCTGATAAAAATTATTCCTACATGAAGCTGCGCAATGGATCACTGCGCGATTATACGCCCGACCATTATCCGCTGGGATATATGCTGGTAGCTTATGGCAGAGAAAAATACGGAGATGATTTCTGGCGAAAGGTTTCTCATGATGCTGCCTCTTTCGATGGTTTGTTTTACCCTCTTCAAAAAGCAATCAAGAAATATAGTGGCGTTTCATTCACCCAATTTCGTTCAGACGCTTTTCAGTATTTCTTTTCGCAGATAAAAAAAGATGCGCCAATTGATTCTTCGGCTATATATGCCCGTGAGCATAAACATTTTGCTGCTGATGAAGAGTTCCCGCAATTTATTGATGATAATAATATCGTTTTTGTAAAGACAACTTATAAAAAAATACCTGCCTTCACAATTAGAAACCTGCGTGATGGAACAGAGAAAAAAATTGCTACAAAAGCTGTTTCATTGAATAGTTATTTTTCTTATCGCAACGATAAAATAGTGTATGCTGCTTATGAGCCAGATCTGCGTTGGGGCTGGAGAGATTATGGTGTGATCAGGCTGCTTGATATTAATACTGGTGAGGACAAGAAAATAACTTCACGGACAAAATATTTTTCTCCGGATATTTCCAAAGATGGAAAACATATAGTCGCTGTTCAACAAGATGTGAATGGGATAGCAACATTGCACATCTTAAATGGTGAAACGGGCGCAATAGAAAAATCAATACCCAATAAAGACAGTTTGTTTTATACATATCCTAAATTTTATGATGTTAATCAGGTAGCCGTTGCCGTTAGAAACCCGAAAGGAGAAATGTCTTTATGCCTAATTAATGTAAACAATGGCTTGGCAACATATCTTACTCCCTTCAGCATGAATGTGATTGGTTTTTTATCGGTGAAGAAAGACACGATTTATTTTGGTGCTTCTCATAACAAATTGGATAATCTATTTGCTATCACAAAAAATCATTTATATAAACTGGAATTGCCGAATGAAAGTGCATCAACCGGAGGTTATCAGCTTCAATCATCAAAGGGGAAATATGTATGGACGACTTTTACTGCGGTTGGCTACAAAATGTTTGTTGCAAAAAATAATGATTCTTATCTGAAAGAAATAAGCGCTGATGAATTAACGCAGCCGTTAATAACCCAGGATATTCATTCTCTGGAACATGCAAACGCAGATTTGCTAGATAGCACGACCGTAAACAATTATGATATTTCTCCTTATTCCGAATCATTCCATTTATTCAATTTTCATAGCTGGCGACCCTATATCACCGATCCGGATTATATGCTTTCATTGGAAAGTGAGAATATCCTTAACACATTTCAAAGCGATGTTTATGTTGATTATAATCGTAACGAACGATATAAACAGATTGGTTTTGATCTTAATTATGGTCAGCTTTTCCCAGTGATTGATGCAGGTGCTAATTATACTTTTGATAGAAATGGTTTGTACAAAGGCAATATCGTTTACTGGAATGAGGCGCAGGTAAGAGCAGGGTTAAGCGTTCCATTAAATTTATCGAAAGGAAAACATTTTACAAGCCTACAGATTGGAGATGAGATGGTTTATAATCAGCGTTATTTTCAGGGTATTTATAAAGACACTTTCAGCACAAAAGGATATGTGTACACAAGTGCTTATCTAAATTTTTCAAATCAAACGCAGCAAGCGCAACAACAGATATATCCAAGCTTTGCGCAGACATTATCATTAGCTTACAATCACGTGCTTACGGTTTTTCAGGGCAGTCAGTTTCTGGCATCCAGCTATTTTTATTTTCCGGGAATTGTACCCACTCATAGTCTTGTATTGAGTGCCGCTTTCCAACAGCATGATAGCAGTCGTCAGGTTAGCTTTTCAAATAGCTTTCCTTTTTCTCGTGGATATTCTGCAGAAAATTTTTTCAGGATGTATCGTTTTAGCGTTAACTATAATTTCCCTCTTGCTTACCCTGATTGGGGTTTTGGCGACATCGTTTATTTTCTCCGCGTCCGCTCTAATTTGTTTTTCGATTATACCAAAGTGCTGGATTTTTTGCCTAATGAGTTCAATCAGGAATACAAATCATTCGGAACAGAAATATTCTTTGATACAAAATGGTGGAATCAATTGAATGTAAGCTTTGGGTTTCGATATGGTCATTTGCTTGATCGGGATTTCTTAGGTCTTGGGTCAAATCAATGGGAATTTATTTTGCCAATTAATTTATTGAGCAAGTGAGTTTTTGGGAACACAAAGAGCCTCGGTGTTTTTCACAGAGGAACACAGAGGCATTTTTGAAATTTTCGTTCAGAATATTCGTGTAATACCACCTAGATAAGCTCGTATCTATTTTATCAATACCAGATAATTTTTTTGTGATTTTGTTTTGGACGAAATAGCCGTTTGTTTATTTCGCGACAAAGAAATGCACTTCCTGACCCAACGATTGCTCCAGCTAAAACATCAGTTGGATAATGAGCGCCGAGATACATCCGTGAAAAGCCAACGGTGCAAGCCCATAAATATGATGGAACAATCACATACCAATTGGGATAAGCAAGACTTAAAGATGTTGCAGTTGCAAAGGAGATCGATGTGTGACCTGATGGAAATGATGGGCTGCCGATATCAGTGAGAGGAATAATCAATGAATCTCGTGCAGATGGTCTTGGGCGATTCACTAAATGTTTCATGACCAATTCTATGCCTGTGCTTACCGCAATGGTTTCGAGAATATAAAAAGATTTTTGCTGCATGATGCTGTCTTGACCAATTAGGCTTGCAGTAAACATGCCCACAGGAACAGCCAAGCTTACATAAGAGGTGCTGTTTGAAACGCCTTGCATGAAATGTATTGTTCCACTCGTACGATGTGCAGTTAAATTCTCAAGAAAGCGCTGCTCCGCATTTTGAGCTGAAAGAAAATTAGCAACAAAACAGAAAATGGACAGCAAGAAAAAATTACGCATAGACTTATAGGTTAGCAAGGCTTTCTTCAAGTACTTTTATTTTTTCCTCTGCATCAGTTTTTTTCTTTTGCTCAAAAGCAATCACTTCTGGTTTTGCGTTTTGTACAAATTTTTCGTTGCTTAATTTTTTATTTACTGATACAAGAAAACCTTCTAAGTATTTTATTTCTTTTGTAAGCTCATCTTTTTGATTGCTGGTATCAACTACAGTTTCAGTTTCCAAAAAGAATTTGTCTTTGCCAGAAACAAAAGTAATGGCTTTGGTTTCCGGCTCTGTATTATAAGAAACAGCAGAAGCGTTTGCTTGTTTGGTTAAGATTGCTTCAAATCTTTTGTAGGCATCTATATTTTCTGAATGGATATAGATCTTGATTGAATCTTTGTTTTTTAATTGATTTTTATTTCGTGCATCACGAATGGCAGTGATGGCGTTCTTTAATAATTCTCCTTGTTTGAATATTGTTTTATCAGCTTCACCGAATTTTTCATACTGCTTCATGCACAAATCAACAGCTTGATCTCTTAGCAAATGATAAATTTCTTCCGAAATAAATGGCGTGAACGGATGAAGCAAGTGCAACAATTCTTCAAAGAAATAAACCGTCTTATCATAAATCTCTTTTGCAATGGGCTGTTCAAATCCGGGCTTTGCCCATTCCAGATACCAACTACAGAAATCGTCCCAAATAAGAGAATACAAAATTTTTAGTGCTTCGCTTAATTTGAAATCTTTGAATAAAATTTCAATCTCTTTTTTTGCTTCATTCAATCTGTTCTCGAACCAATCTGTTGCAAAATTATCAACCACTAACTCTGAACTTTGAACTCTTAACTCCCAACTATTCACCAACTTCAGTGCATTCCAAAGTTTATTATTAAAATTTCTTCCTTGCTCTAGGCTCGATTCATCAAATAATAAATCGTTGCCAGCAGGAGAGGAGATCATAATTCCAAAACGAACTGCATCGGCGCCATATTTGTCTATCAACTCCAATAAATCAGGTGAGTTGCCCAGACTTTTGCTCATTTTTCTTCCCTGCTTATCGCGAACCATTCCAGTGAAATAAACATCGCTGAATGGCTTTTGATTTTTAAATTCATAACCTGCCATTATCATTCTTGCTACCCAAAAGAAAATAATATCCTGTCCTGTCACCAAAACAGAAGTTGGATAATAATAATTGAAATCTTTATTATCGGGATTGGTAATGCCGTTAAAAACTTCAATTGGCCAAAGCCATGAAGAGAACCATGTGTCGAGAACGTCTTCGTCTTGGGTAAGCTGTGAGCTATTAGCTGTGAGCTGAGAGGCTGTATCGCTCGAAGCTCGAAGCTGAAGGCTAGCAGCTTCCTTGTCTTCCGCCACATATACATTGCCGTTAGCATCATACCATGCGGGAATTCTTTGTCCCCACCAAAGCTGGCGACTGATGCACCAGTCTTTCACATTCTCCAGCCAATATTTATACGTGTTGAGAAAACGCTCTTCGGGATGAATTTTTATTTCTCCATCAACCACAGCTTTCAATGCAGGTGCAGCAAGCTCTTTCATTTTCACAAACCATTGGGTAGAGATGCGTGGCTCAACTACTGCATTGGTGCGCTGCGAAAATCCCATTCTTGTTTGATAATCTTCTTCTTTTATTAATAGCCCTTCATTTTTTAATTGCTCAACTGCTTTTTTTCTTGCTTCGAAACGATCTAATCCAACAAACACTTCTGCGGCATCGCTCAATGTTCCGTCTTCATTCAATGTATCAATAATCGGCAGATTATATTTCAATCCAATATTATAATCGTTGATATCATGTGCCGGTGTTATCTTCAAGGCGCCCGTGCCAAATTCCTTGTCAACATATTCATCAAAAATGACTGGCACTTCGCGGTTCACTAGCGGAACAATTACTTTCTTTCCTTTCAAATGGGCATATCGAGCATCATTAGGGTTTACACAAACTGCGGTATCGCCCATTATGGTTTCTGGACGTTGCGTAGCAATTGCGATAAAGGGTTTGTCGATGGTTGATGGTTGATGGCCGTCTTGAGCAATCAGATATTTGATATAATATAATTTGCCCGTCACTTCTTTATATTCCACTTCTTCATCGCTCAACGCAGTTTTTGCAGATGGATCCCAATTGATCATTCTTGCGCCACGATAAACCAGGCCTTTATTATATAGCTCAACAAAAACTTTTATTACGGCTTTGTAATAATGATCATCCATCGTGAAATTGACCCTGTCCCAATCAACACTACAGCCAAGTTTTTCAATCTGACTATAAATAATGTTGCCATATTTTTCTTTCCACTCATAAGCATATTTCAAAAACTCATCGCGGGTCAATTGGTTTTTGTCAATCCCTTTTTCTTTCAGCATATTCACTACCCTAGCTTCGGTAGCAATGGAAGCATGGTCGCTGCCGGGCACCCAGCAAGCGTTATATCCGCTCATTCTTGCCCTGCGAACAAGAATATCCTGCACTGTTTCATTGAGTGTATGCCCCATGTGCAATACGCCCGTCACGTTTGGTGGAGGGATCACAACTGTGAAGGAAGGCCTGCCATCTGGCTTGCTTTTGAAATATTCTTTTTTAAGCCAGTGCTTGTTCCATTTTTCTTCAATTGATGCGGGGTTATAATTCTTGCTAAGCTCCATTTTAACTATGAGATTTTGCTTTTTATTGGGCTGCGAAGGTAAGCAATGTTAAAGAAGGATGAGCATTTGGCGAGCTAAGTGTGAGGCGGGACTATACAAAAAAATTCCCCAAAAGATGGGGAATAAATAAATTGACAATAAATAAAAAATCAGGAATAAATCCCACTCTTTTATTTATCCATATGGCCAGGAGTTACTTAAGCAAACCAATAGAGGTACGATAAGAACATCACGAGAACGAGAAAACCAATAGCCAATAAAGCTGTTTTAGCGTTTTGACCAAGATGAAACAATTCGTGTGAATCTTTTTTCATAATTAAAAAATTTGTGGTGAAACCATATTGATTCTTTTATGTGTTTCAAAGGGGGATGGATTGACAACAATAACAGGCTGTTCAGAGGTATACGGACGGGAATTTGTGGGTAAGTCTTATATAATCTTATGCTAATGTAAAAACTTTTGTTCGTTAAACGAAATTATTTCCCACATAATTTTTAAAACCCTGAATAACTTGGGTTTTAAATTTTTTGAGGCCTTAAGCCATTTTACATAATAAACTGATAAGAAAACATTAAGATGGCACAAAAGTAAAGCACGGCTGTGACGGCTGTCATCAGCACACTTTCTTTTGTTTGCGACGTGTGCATTTTTTCCATGGTTTGGATTACACATATATTGATTATCAATAGTTTATGGAGCTTTCTTTAATTATTTTTTATCTCTTTTTGTGCGTATTTTTCCTACGGTTTTCACAAAATTTACATAAATTCATAGGCAGGGCGGGAAACCAAAACCAGCTTGCACACATATATATGAAGATTGTTGAACGAGCATCCTCGGATGGAACGAAAAATTATTATTCTATTTATTACGGAATCGGAAAGGGTCAGCGAAAAGCTTTGGGGAAAAAAATCTTTACATGGGTTAAGCCCACAGATGAACAGAAATCGCACAATGCTCAGGTTAAAAAAATTCTAGCTCTCAAAGAAGCTGAATTAACCATTGAAGAAAGCGCGCAAGGTTCTAATCATTTGCCGATTCATAAAAAGAATGGCAACTTTCTTGATTTCTATCAAAATTATGTTGAAACACATTCGAGAGTCCATTTCAGATATTCAATTACAGAATTCAAAGAATTTCTTGGCGTTGAATCAATTTCAGCCTCCTCCATTACGGAACAACTTTGCATTGATTTTAGAAATTATTTATTGAAGAAATTTAAAGGTGAAACTCCGCTTGATTACTTCATCTGCTTTAAAGCAGTCATGAAACAGGCAACCAAAGAAAAATATTTTTCATTCAATCCTGCGATTGATGTTAAATCAAAATCAAACCCAAAAAAAGAACGTGAATTGATTGACCTTGATGAATACAGATTACTAAATAATAGTATATGTGTTAATCCAGAAGTTAAACGGGCAGCTTTGTTTTGTTTGTTCACGGGGGTGAGATGGTCGGACCTCAAATCTATAAAGTGGACATCAATTAGAAAAGATTCATTGATAAAAATTCAAGAAAAAACCAAGGTTGAAGTCACCATTCCACTTGTTGAACCTGCTCTTGAAATTCTTGGCGCACATAAAAAAGATGGGCTTGTATTCGATTTGCCGAGTTATAACCAATCGCTTACAATCTTAAAAAGATGGATGCGAAGTTTAGTCAATAAACTTATCACGTGGCACTGCATCAGGCATTCAACCATTGTGATTTTAGGTGACTTGAATGTTCCAATTCAAGTTATTACTAAGATAGTTGGGCATAAAAATTCTGCCACTACGAATAAGGTCTATACACATGGGACAAAAAAAGCAATCAAAAAAGGAATGCAACAATTTAATGATGCATTGAAAGAAACAGTAACGGATAAGCCTATCCCACAAGTAAACGTTTCTCCAAAAGAAATTACAGAAATGGTTGCAGCATTAAAATTAGTTGGCTTTTCAGATGAAGAAATTCAAGCTA
>CAIYPC010000255.1 GCA_903927975.1 uncultured Bacteroidota bacterium
CCATTGCTAAAAAAGAAAGAAAGATTAGGAGCAAAATCATCAATGTTCATTCCGCGGCTCAGATAATATTCAACATAAGTAAAACCATTCGATAATGTAAATGCAAGCTGCGTGATAGGATTCGCGCCAGCTTCAGCAATATGATAACCGCTGATGCTAACGCTATAAAAATTTCTTACTTTATTATCAATAAAATATTGCTGTACATCGCCCATTAATTTCAATGCAAACTCCGTAGAGAAAATACATGTGTTCTGCGCTTGATCTTCTTTTAAAATATCTGCCTGAACCGTGCCGCGAACTTGGGCTAATGTTTCAGCTTTAATTTTTTCATAAACTTCTTTCGGTAAAATTTCATCACCGCTCATGCCAAGCGTTTTCAATCCCAATCCATTATTTCCTTCCGGCAATCTTTCAGGAAAAGATGGATTGTAATAAGACGGCTTTTGCGCACGTTTGAATTTCTCAACAATCTTTTCATTGACCATTGACCATTCACCATTCTCCTCGATCCATTTTTCGCATTGCTGATCAATTGCGGCATTCATAAAAAACGCAAGCAGCATAGGAGCCGGTCCGTTGATTGTCATGCTCACAGAAGTTTTGGGATCACAGAGATCGAAACCGCTGTATAATTTTTTTGCATCGTCAATGGTTGCGATGCTCACTCCGCTGTTGCCGACCTTTCCATAAATATCAGGGCGTGAAGCTGGGTCTTCCCCATAAAGCGTAACAGAGTCAAACGCTGTGCTGAGACGGATTGCAGGCTGATTGAGCGATACATAATGAAAGCGTTTATTTGTTCTTTCCGGTCCACCTTCGCCAGCAAACATTCTCGTAGGATCTTCTTCCGATCTCTTTAATGGGAATACACCGGAAGTGTAAGGATATTTCCCGGGAAAATTTTCTTGCACTCGCCAACGCAAAATATCACCCCAATCTTTAAAACGCGGGACAGCGATTTTCGGGATTTGTGTATGCGATAATGATTCTGTATATAACGGCTGTTGTATTATTTTTCCCCGAACATCATAATCAAAAAATTTTTTCGTGTAGCCTGCTTTGGTTTCTTCCCATTCATCAATCAGTTTTTTGCTGACGGGCATTAATTGTTTTTCCAATTTTGCTTTTTCTACATGCAAACTTTTTAATGAAGAATCATTTTGATTGTTTGTTTCCAAAATTTTTAATGCACCATCAATCTGATATAATTTGGAAGCGATAGCAGATTGTTCTTCTGTTTTATTATTATAATCCCTAACAATGTCGGCTATCTCAGAAAGATAACGGGTTTTAGAAGCGGGGATGATAGTGCCGGCTTCAAAAGCCTTTTCAGATTTTAGAATAGTGTTCCTGTCAGCAAAATTTATGTTCAGCTTTTCACTAATTTTTTTTGTGATGAGTGCAAACAATTCATTCATGCCTTTGTCATTGAACTGCGCAGCAACAGTTCCTACAACCGGTATTTCATTGTCTTTTGCAGTAAATAGATTGTGGTTTCTTTTATATTGTTTTTTCACGTCGCTCAAAGCATCCAGCGCTCCGGCTTTATCTGATTTATTGACAGCGATGATGTCTGCATAATCGAGCATATTTATTTTTTCCAATTGCGATGCAGCACCGTATTCCGGTGTCATCACATATAAGCTCACATCGCAATAATCAAGAATGGATGCATCGCTTTGTCCAATCCCTGCTGATTCCAAAATGATGAAATCAAATTTTTCTTCTTTACAAATATTGATGGCATCTTCAACATGTGAGCTTAATGCTTTATCGTTTTCTCTTGTTGCAAGGCTGCGCATATAAACACGCGGCGATGAAATAGAATTCATACGGATCCTATCGCCCAACAAAGCGCCGCCAGTTTTTTTCCTTGATGGATCAACAGAGATCACTGCGATTGTTTTCTCTGAAAAATTATTTAGAAACCTCCGCACGATTTCATCTGTGACAGAAGATTTGCCCGCGCCGCCAGTGCCAGTGATGCCAAGCACGGGGATGGACGATGGACGATGGACGATGGACGATAGCTCACTGTTGTTTTCTGCATTCGTAATCTGTCGTGCAATTTTTTTTATGTCTCTCCATTCGCCAAGTGCAGATTTATTTTTGAAATCTCCATTTCCATTCAATGAAAAATTGCATCGATCCAAGAGATCTAGGATCATTCCTTCCAATCCCATTTTTCTTCCATCATCAGGCGAATAAATTTTCGTGATGCCATATTTCTGCAGCTCATTGATTTCTTGTGGTAAAATAGTTCCACCACCACCACCAAAAATTTTTATATGCCCACATCCATTCTCATCAAGCAAATCTTTCATGTACTTAAAAAATTCTACATGTCCGCCCTGATAGCTCGTGACCGCAATGCCCTGAACATCTTCTTCAATGGCAGCTTCCACAATTTCATGTACGCTTCTGTTATGCCCAAGATGAATGATCTCAGCACCATTTGCCTGCATAATGCGTCGCATGATATTGATCGCGGCATCATGCCCATCAAAGAGAGAAGCGGCTGTAATAATTCGGATTTTATGACGAGTTGTAGGTTCCATGTAATTGGACAAACGTTTGTGTCTCTGCAAAAGTAGCAAAACTAATGGTTGTTAGTTTTTTTGCTGGATGTTCTATCGTTGGTTTTAGTACTTTTAAATTTCAACGGTTACATTTATCAGTGATGTTATTTAAAAATTATTAAGTTTATCCTCTAAAAATTTAAACATGAAATTATTTCGGCACGGAAAATCCGGAGAAGAGAAACCAGGGGCAGTGGTGAACGGCGAGCATATTGATGTTAGCAAATTTGGTGAAGATTATGATGAAGCTTTTTTTGAAAAAGATGGAATTAACAGATTGCAAAAATGGCTTACATCACATTTTGATCAATGTGAGAAGCTTGGGAATATAAAACGATTTGGCCCTGCAATAAAGCGCCCTTCAAAAATTGTTTGTGTGGGCTTGAATTATTCCGATCACGCAATAGAAACAGGTGCAAAAGTTCCTGAAGAGCCTGTTCTTTTCTTCAAATCAACAACAGCGATTTGCGGTCCGAACGATGATGTTGTTATTCCTAAAACCAGCAAAAAAACAGATTGGGAAGTGGAGCTTGCTGTGGTGATTGCGAAGAAGACTTCTTATGTTGATGAGAAAGATGCTAATGATCACATCGCAGGGTTTATGTTGCACAATGATTATAGCGAACGTGCATTTCAAATAGAAAGAAGCGGGCAATGGGTGAAAGGAAAAAGCTGCGATACATTTGCACCAATCGGGCCTTACTTTGTAACGCCAGATGAAATAAGCGACATCAATAAACTACGGTTGTGGCTTACCGTGAATGGAAAAATAATGCAGGATGGAAATACATCCAACCTGATATTTAAAATTCCTTTTATCGTTCATTATATCAGTCAGTTTATGACATTGTTGCCTGGAGATATCATTAGCACAGGAACGCCTGCCGGTGTCGGCCTTGGACAAAAACCAGAACCATTTTATTTAAAAGCAGGAGATGTTGTTGAACTTGGCATTGATGGTCTTGGTTCATCAAAACAAAAACTGGTAAGCTGGGAAAAGAATTAATGTGAAAATTATTCAATGGCTCAATTTCTCAATTGTATCATTGCGCCATTTTCAAATTTTGAAATTATGAAAAGATATTGCCTTGCACTGGATTTAATAGATAATGCGGAATTGATTGCCGAATATGAACATATTCATAAAAATGTTTGGCCCGAAAACATCAAAGGCATTAAAGACGCTGGAATCACGGGCATGGATATCTACAGAACCGGCAATCGCTTGTTCATGATAATGGAAGTGAGTGATGATTTCTCTTTTGAAAAAAAGGCTGCAGCAGATGCGTCAAATGAAAAAGTTCAGGAATGGGAAAAGCTGATGTGGAAATTTCAGCAGCCATTGCCATGGGCAAAGAATGGAGAGAAATGGATTTTGATGGAACAAATTTTTGAACTGGAGTAGTGGCAAGTTGTCAGTGGTAAGTGGTAAGATCAGAAAATGTCTTTAAAAATTAAACCTGTTTTTATGAAAGTAGTTCGTTTTGAAGATTTGATTGCATGGCAAAAGGCACAAGATTTAGCAGTTCACGTTTATCAACATTTTCAAATCTGAGAGATTTTGATTTTAGAAGCCAGATTCGATCTGCGGTTGTTTCTGTTTCGAATAATATTGCAGAAGGTTTTGACAGTAGAAGCAAAAAAGAATTTAATCGATTTCTGGGCATTTCAAGAAACTCATGCAATGAAGTTAAATCGATGGCCTATCTGGCATTTAGATTAAATTATGTTGATGAAAAGAATAAATTAGTATTAATAAATTATTGCGAAGAAGTAACTCGAATAATTGTTGGCTTGATGAAATCTCTTGTTCTCTAAACTTATCACTTATGACTTACTACTCAATCGATACACACGTTCATTTTTGGAAATACAACAAAGTTCGCGATGCCTGGATGGACGATATGAAAATCCTTCAGCAAGATTATTTGCCAGAACATTTGATGTTGAATTTGAAAAGAAATGGAATTGATGGTTGTGTTGCAGTTCAAGCATCGCAGGAAGAAGTAGAGACAAGATTTTTGGTGGAGCTTTCCAAAACACATGATATTATCATAGGAGTCGTTGGCTGGGTTGATCTGCGTGCTGATAATGTAGAAGAAAGATTAGAGCATTTTTCAGAACATACAATCATTAAAGGTTATCGCCATATTGTGCAAGCTGAAGCAAATGATTTTTTGCTGCGCGAAGATTTTCAAAGAGGAGTAAAGGCACTAAAACAATATGATTATACGTATGATATTTTGGTCTTTCCGAAGCAATTAGAATCAACGCATGCGTTCGTTTCAAAATTTCCTGATCAGAAATTGATTATCGATCACTGTGCAAAACCAGAGGCACGAAATAAAAAAATAGATGACTGGAAAAAATGGATGAAGGAAATTGCGCAAAACAAAAATGTATGTTGCAAAGTATCTGGATTGTTCACAGAAGCTTTATGGAAAGAGTGGAGACCGGCAGATTTTTATCCATATCTTGATGTTGTTTTCGAAGCATTTGGTATTGATAGAATAATGTTTGGTAGCGATTGGCCAGTGATTTTAGTTGCAGGCATTTATGTTCAATGGAAAAGTTTACTTGAAAAATACATGGAAAGATTTAAAGAAGAAGAGAAAGAAAAATTTTTCGGGGCGAATGCGATCAGGTTTTATAATATTGTCTAGGTGAAAGAAGCTGTGAGCTTTGAGCTGAAAGCTTTCATTTAAGAAATCAAACATCATAAATCATTGTATGGACTTACATCTCACAAACAAAGTATTTATTGTAACGGGCGGAGCAAAAGGTATCGGCGCTGCAATTAGTAAATCAATTGCTGCAGAAGGCGGCATTGTGGTGGTTGCCGGAAGAGATAAAAACGACAACCATCAAATTGTAGATGCCATTGTGAAATTGCATGGCAAAGCTGCATCGCACACCATTGAGCTTGGTGATCCCAACGCGTGTAAAGAACTCATCGAATTTACCATTGAAAAATATGGTCGCATTGACGGACTTGTAAACAACGCAGGTGTGAATGATGGTGTTGGATTGGAAAGCGGATCTCCGGAAAAATTTATGGCGTCACTACAAAAAAACCTGAGCCATTATTATAACCTCGCACATTATGCATTGCCGCATCTTAAAAAAACCAAAGGGAGCATTGTGAATATCGGCTCTAAAGTTGCAGTAACGGGACAAGGCAACACATCAGGATACGCTGCATCAAAAGGTGCAATCAATGCTTTGACACGTGAATGGGCAACCGAACTCTTGCCATTTTCAATTCGGGTAAATACCGTGTTGCCAGCAGAAGTATGGACACCGCTTTATGCGAACTGGATCAAAACGTTTCCGGATCCGCAAAAGAAAATGGATTCCATCACAGCAAAAATTCCTTTGGAAAAAAGATTTACAACATCGGAAGAAATTGCTGATACAACTGTGTTTTTATTAAGTGATAAATCGAGTCACACCACCGGGCAGATTTTATTTGTTGATGGAGGGTACACACATTTAGACAGATCACTAACCTAAAATATTTTTTTACATGTTCAGATTAGATAATAAAACAGCCATCGTAACCGGCGGCGGAAGCGGCATTGGACGTGCGATAGCAGAAGTTTTTGCGCAACAGGGAGCAAATGTTTTTGTGCTAGACTTGAATGAGGAAGATGGAAAAAATGTTGTTGACGAAATAGTAAAAGGAAATGGAAAGGCAACATTCATTAAATGCAACGTGAGCGTGCAAACAGAAGTAGATGAAATAGTAAATGAGATTATCAAACAAACCTCATCCATACACATTCTATTAAATATTGCAGGGATCGCTCATATCGGAAATGCAGAGAATACTAGCGAGAACGATTTCGATAGATTGATCAACGTGAATGTGAAAGGAGTTTATAATTGTCTGCATGCTGTAATCCCACACATGAGAAATTCCGGTGGCGTTATTTTGAACATGGCTTCTGTTGCATCAACTGTTGGCATACCCGATCGATTTGCTTATTCGATGACGAAAGGCGCAGTTGTTGGTATGACATTATCGGTTGCTAAAGATTATATTAGCCAGAACATACGCTGTAACTGCATTTCGCCAGGTCGTGTACACACACCTTTTGTTGATGGGTTTATTACAAAAAATTATCCTGGCAAAGAAAAAGAGATGTTTGAAAAACTCTCTAAGACGCAGCCAATAGGGCGAATGGCACAGCCGCATGAAGTAGCGCATCTTGCATTATATCTATGCAGCGATGAGGCCGCTTTCATCACAGGTTGCGATTATCCGATTGATGGAGGGTTTATTAAGCTGAACAATTAGGTGGTGAGTTGTGAATAGTGAGTGGTGAGTAGGATGCCTACCTGCGGTAAGATTAAAAAAACTAGAATCGTTGTGTCAGTCTCACCACTGACAACTCACAATTCACAACTCACTCCTCACCATTCACCACATCATCCATATCCCTTCTTTGTTTTTTTGTAGGTCTTCCAATTTTGCTCAGCCTTTTTCCCGTGTGAAAAGTAGCGGCTTGAAATTGGAGTCTTTCAATTTCTTCAGCAGGCGTGATATCCATATAATAGTTTATTGCTTCAGCATATTGAACACGGTTATGCAATAATCCTGTTACTTTAATCCTCCATTTTTTTGCTTCTGTTTTCACCTCATATTCATCATCCACATTCACGTGCTTCGATGGTTTTGCCTGCGATCCATTGAATTTTACTTTGCCTTTATCACAGGCATCAGAAGCTAGCGATCGTGTTTTGAATAAACGGATCGACCAGAGATATTTATCGAGGCGAAGTTTTTCTGTAGTACTTTTCATGACCGTTTTGAAAATGTTTGCTTCATTTATTTCTTCACTTTATCCAATGTCGCTTAATAACAGCAAATAATTTCACTACCTAACATCAGTTATATAAATTAAAACTACAAAATCTATTTTATTCTCTCAGGCAAACTGAATATCACGGTCAATGGTCAATGGTCAATGGTCAATAAGGAAACTTAAAAATTTCACCATTCACTATTCAGAAATTACTTTTTTCAGATAATACATATCAGGATCAATTTCAGGGAACGAAGTGCTTGTTACCTCCACGCCCTTTTTATCAATCATTAATTTTTGTATTCCTGTATTTGTTACAATATCTACTGGAAGCGGCATATCTATATTTGATAATTGAATTAGATATTTATCAATTTTTGTGCGCTGCACATGCACTTCCAGTTTTTTTGTTGTTCGCAAATAAAAATCAAATAAAGGTTTTAAATTTTCTCCGGAAGCATTGCTGAAAAATTCTTCTATATCATCTGTGTTCACCAAATTATCATAAGTATATTTTGGACTGGTTGCAAATTGTTTCAAAGCAGGAAAAAAAATCGAATCACCAATTACATAACGAAGGGTGTGCATAAAGAATGCTCCCTTAGAATAAATGTCGCCGATGTAAGCAGCTTCTTCATCCAGATCTTTTCCCTGAACAACAGGCTTCTCATTTTTGATGCCAAGAGAAGTGCGTTTGAAATAATTTATATAAGCACGCTCACCTTCTTTATCGAGCGTGTAAAGCCCATCACCAAAACTACAAATGCCTTCCTGAATCCAATAGTCAGCCCAATCTTTTGCGGTGATTTTATTCGCCCACCACTCATGCCCAAACTCGTGATGCATCAGCCAGTCATAATCTTCGCCGCCAATTTTTGTATATCGGAACTTATTACCGTAAGCGATCATCGTTTGATGTTCCATGCCAAGATGTGGCGTTTCACAAATAGCTAGTTTTTCTTTTATCCATGGGTATTCTCCAAAATATTTTTCTTCTGATCTGACTGTGGTCTCAAACATATCCAACTGATGCTCGGCTTTATCAGCATGTTCTTCCAGCACATAAAATTGCATCGGCACTTTATTTCCATTGATCGTTGTATATGTCCTGCTTACTACTTTATACTTTCCGATATTGAAAATGATAGAATAATTATTGATTGTGTAATTGGTTTTCCAGTGATAGGTCGATTTATTATTTTTTGTCTTCACATCCTGCAACAAGCCAGGACCCGCTACCACCAATCCTTTGGGCACGGTAATCATAAAATCAACACCCTCATTCGGTTCGTCAGAAGGATGATCCTTGCAGGGGAAATATAATTTCCCACCGGACGCTTCCGAAGTGCTAGCTATCCATGGATTGCCGGAAGAATCTGTGGACCATACGAAGCCATCATCCCATGGTGGCCTGATGGCGACATGCGGATTGCCACTATATTCCACTTTTACTGACACGTGACCAACAGGCAGCGCATTCGGCAAATTGATTGTTATAGAATTATTACGATAAACAAATGGAAATTTTTTTCCGTTCACAAAAACAGTTTTCACATTAAAAGAATCAAGCAGATCAAACAGCAAGACGTTGGTTGGTTGAGATAAATTAAAATCAATAATCGCATAGCCGCTGATGAATTTCTTCGCGATATCAACATCCAGCGCAATGGTATAATGCCGAATATCCATAATGGCTTGTTCAGGTTTTAACTTGCCGCCGGAAGTGAAAGTAGATTGTGAATAGGCGTGGAAGGCTGCACAACAGAGCAGCATTATAATGGCTTTTCGCATAGCAGTAATTTGTTTAAATGTACTGAAAGAACTGATGGGCAAAAAAAATTTTGCAGCACTGAAATAAATGTTAATTTGACACGAATTTTGCTATATGAAAAATGAAGCATTTGTGATTGGGGTTGATTACGGCACCGATTCGGTGAGATCGGTAATCATCGACGCAACAAACGGCAATGAAATTGCTTCATCTGTTTTTTATTATCCACGATGGAGAGATGGGCTTTATTGCAATCCGTCACAAAATCAATTCCGGCAACATCCGCTCGATTATGTTGAAGGTTTAGAAGCAACCATAAAAGATTGCATTCAAAAAGCAGGAAGCGTTGTTGCAAAAAATATAAAAGCAATTTCTGTTGATACGACGGGTTCGTCACCTGTGGCAATTGATGAAACGGGAACACCACTCGCACTGACTTCCGGTTTTGAACAAAACCCAAATGCGATGTTCGTGTTGTGGAAAGATCATACCTCTGTAAAAGAAGCTGCAGAAATAAATGAGCATGCAACAAAATTCGATACCAATTATTTGCAGTTTGTCGGTGGCATTTATTCTACAGAATGGTTTTGGGCAAAGCTACTTCATGTATTAAGAGCAGATATTTCGGTTATGCATGCCTGTTATTCATGGGCAGAACATTGTGATTGGATCCCATTCTTATTAACAGGAGGAAAACATGCGTTGGAAATGAAACGCGGCGTTTGCAGCGCAGGTCACAAAGCCTTATGGGCTGAGGAGTTTGGCGGATTACCTCCAGATGATTTCTTTTCTTCTTTGGATCCATTATTAAAAGGATTTACTTCAAGATTATTCACAAAAACATTTACAGCAGATAAAGCAGCAGGCACAATCAGCAAAGAATGGTCTGAGCGATTGGGATTGCCCGCTGATGTGATTATTGGCATTGGTGCTTTTGACGCGCACATGGGCGCTGTGGGCGGACAGATTGAGCCTTATCATTTAAGCAAAGTGATGGGCACATCAACATGTGATATGTTGGTTGCACCATTGAACGAAGTTGAGGGAAAACTAGTGAGAGGAATTTGCGGGCAGGTTCCGGGTTCAGTCATTCCGGGAATGATGGGAATGGAAGCTGGGCAATCTGCTTTTGGTGATGCGTATGCATGGTTTAAAAATTTATTAGCATGGCCAATAGAAAATATTTTAAGCAAATCATCTCTGATTGATGCAGATGTTTTAAAAAATATTATCAACAGCACAACAGAAAAAATAATTCCCGAACTGAGCAAGCAAGCCGAACAATTGCCAGTAGATGAAAAATCAGAATTGGCTGTTGATTGGTTGAATGGAAGAAGAACACCAGATGCAAATCAATTATTAAAAGGAGCTATTACCGGATTAAATTTGGGAAGCGACGCTCCAAGAGCTTTCAGAGCGATTGTTGAATCAACCTGCTTTGGCGCAAAAGCCATTGTTGATAGATTTAATGATGAAGGCATTCCGGTGAAAGGATTGATTGGGTTAGGTGGCGTTGCCAAAAAATCTCCGTTTATAATGCAGATGATGGCTGATGTGATGAACATGCCGATACGCATTCACAAATCGGAACAGACATGCGCCTTGGGCGCTGGCATGTTTGCAGCGACAGCCGCAGGCTTATATGAAAAAGTGGAAGATGCAATGAACGCAATGGGCTCTGGTTTTGATGCGGAGTACAAACCGAACAAGGCTAACGTTGATGTGTATTCGAAGAGGTATGAGGCATATAATAAATTAGGGAATTTTGTTGAACAAGGAATTAATAATTGATAATTAGTAATAAGAATGCTTCAAATGCTCATTTCAAGACTAAACTTATCACTTACGACTTATCACTCATTCGTCATTAACTATTAAGTTATGTCAAATCCATACAAACATATTCAAGATGCTGCTTACGAAGCCAACATGCAATTACCCAAATTGGGGTTGGTGATTTTTACTTTTGGAAATGTGAGTGCTGCCGATAGAAACCTTGGCATGTTTGCTATCAAACCGAGTGGCGTTCCTTATGAAGATTTGTCGCCGGGCAAAATGGTGATTGTTGATTTTGATGGCAACACGGTTAAAGGAAAATTACGCCCATCTTCTGATACAAAAACACATGCCGTTTTATATAAGCACTGGGAAAAAATTAACGGCATCGCACATACGCACTCGTTGTATGCAACAGCTTGGGCGCAATCGCTGAGGGATATCCCGATTTACGGAACCACGCATGCTGATCATAATACCATTGATATTCCTTGTGCCGCTCCCATGAATGATGAAATGATCCATGGAGATTATGAATATCAAACAGGTTTTCAGATTATGAATTGCTTGCAGGAAAAAAAACTGAGCTATGAAGAAATTGAAATGATATTAGTAGGCAGCCACGCTCCCTTCACTTGGGGAAAAACGGCGGAGAAAGCAGTATATAATAGCAAGGTGCTGGAATCGCTAGCGCACATGGCTTATGTGACGGAGCAAGTGAAACCATTGGCGCCAAGACTGAAAGATGCGCTTATCAAAAAACATTTTGAAAGAAAGCATGGACCGGATAGTTATTATGGACAGTGAGGGGGCGAATGGTCAATGGTGAATAATAGATTGAGCAAATGGATCTTTGTTTTAGTATAAAGTAATATTCGAAAATTAATGTTGTTGCAAATTATGAAACTACAGTTCAATAGAATATCAACTGTACAAGAGTGCGACGCAAGAAAAGCTAAATAGAATTACCGATCTCTGGCTCAAAAAAATGCTCAAAATAAAACGAACTAATTGTTAGTAGGAACTGGAAACTATAAACTGTAAACTTTTTATAAATGACGAATCAAAAGAACCTTGAAGTCTGGTTTGTAACAGGCAGTCAACATTTGTATGGCGAAGAAACATTGAAGCAAGTGGCGCAACATTCGCAGGTAATTGCTGATGTGCTGAACAAATCGCCGCAAATGCCCGTGAGCATTGTGTTTAAGCCAACAGTAAAAACGACTGAAGAGATTTATAATATATGCGCAGATGCGAACACATCAAAAAACTGCATCGGTATTATTGCGTGGATGCACACATTTTCTCCTGCAAAAATGTGGATCGGTGGATTGAAAATTTTGCATAAACCATTGTTGCATTTGCACACACAATTCAATCGCGATATTCCGTGGAGCGAGATTGATATGGATTTTATGAACCTTAATCAATCAGCACATGGCGATCGTGAATTTGGTTTTATGGTGAGCCGCATGCGCAAAAACAGAAAAGTAGTTGTCGGTCATTGGCAAGATGATGAAACAATAAATGCCGTGAGCAATTGGACAAGAGTTGCTGCGGGCTGGCACGATTGGCAGGGCGCAAAATTTGTTCGCTTTGGTGATAACATGCGATATGTTGCGGTGACTGATGGCGACAAAGTGGAAGCTGAATATAAATTCGGATACTCAGTAAATACTTATGGCATCGGCGATCTTGTGAAAGTTATTAATGAAACAAGCGATGCTGCGATCGATTCACTCGTGAAAGAATATGATGCGCAATACAAATTGACGGATGCATTAAAAAAAGGAAATGAAAAACATGCATCACTAAGAGAAGCTGCAAAAATTGAAATCGGTATAAAAGCATTTTTAGAAGATGGAAATTTCAAAGGCTTCACTGATACTTTTGAAGACTTGCATGGCATGGTTCAATTGCCCGGCATTGCTGCGCAACGATTGATGGCAGCGGGTTATGGCTTTGCGGGCGAAGGTGATTGGAAAACATCAGCACTGGTGCGTGCAATGAAAACAATGGCAATAGGATTGCACGGTGGCAATTCTTTTATGGAAGATTACACTTATCATTTTGATCCTAAAAATCAATTGGTGCTTGGTTCGCACATGCTTGAAATTTGTGAGAGCATTGCAGATGGAAAACCATCTTGCGAAATTCATCCGTTGGGAATTGGAGGAAAAGCTGATCCTGTTCGGTTAGTCTTTAACGTTAGTGCAGGGCCTGCATTGAATGCGTCGCTGATCGATCTTGGAAATCGTTTTCGGTTATTGGTGAACGAAGTGGAGGCTGTTGCGCCGATAGAAAATTTACCAAAATTGCCTGTGGCGAGAGTGCTTTGGAAACCATATCCAGACATGAAACGTGGATGCCAAGCATGGATATTAGCAGGTGGTGCGCATCATACTTGCTATAGTCAAAATATTTCTGCCGAGCAATTACAAGATTTCGCGGAAATGGCAGGTATTGAGTTTGTTTTAATAGGCAAGAATACTGATATTTATCAATTCAAGAATGAACTGAGATGGAATGATGTTTATTATGGTCGATAGTTGGTAATCCATGGACGATAGTAGATAGTCCATAGTAAAAGCTAATCGTGGAAGTCTCATTAAAAATCAACAATGGACCAGGCACTATCATTCATGAACTAAAAATCAAAATTTTAAAAACCTTAATTCACCCAACACTAATGATCGCTTATGCACAACAAACTGGTTTCAGCGGATTACATTGTCTTCTTTATTTACTTCGTCATCGTTGCATCTTACGGATATTGGATCTATCAGAGAAAGAGAAAAAAAATTGCAGACACACATGATTTCTTTTTGGCAGAAGGCTCATTGACATGGTGGGCAATCGGTGCTTCATTGATCGCCTCAAACATTTCTGCAGAACAATTCGTTGGCATGAGCGGCAATGGTTTTTTTGTGGGCATCGCAATAGCTGCTTACGAATGGATCGCGGCATTGGCACTGATCATTGTTGCAGTTTGGTTCATGCCGGTTTATTTAAAAAATAAAATATTCACGATGCCGCAGTTTTTGAAAACGCGGTATAATGAAACGGTGAGCATGATCATGACAGTTTTCTGGCTGCTCCTTTATATATGCGTGAACATTACTTCGATCATGTATCTCGGCGCATTGGCAATTAATAACCTGATGGGCGGAAACATTCACATGTTGCATTTGGTAATGATTGTGCTTGGCCTGTTCTCCATTTTGATAACATTGGGCGGCATGAAAGTTATTGGTTACACGGATGTGATACAAGTGCTGGTGCTAATCGTCGGCGGCTTGGTTACAACTTATATAGCATTGACTGTTGTGAGCGAAAAATTTGGATTGGGAAAAGATGCGCTTGCTGGTTTCAATCAATTGCTAAAATCTGCGCCTGATCATTTTCACATGATATTGGCAAAACCAGATGCGAACACGCCTCAGTTAGAAGTGAATAAATATTTGATCCTTCCTGGCATTGTGATGTATTTCGCCGGACAATGGATTGTGAATTTGAATTATTGGGGATGCAATCAATACATCACACAACGTGCACTGGGCGCTAATTTGCAAACAGCACGCACAGGTATTTTATTTGCGGCATTGCTTAAATTGATGATGCCGGTTATAGTAATGCTCCCGGGTATTGCTGCTTATGTGTTGTATAAAAATGGATCATTGCAATCAGAAATGTCGTTGGGCGGAAAATTTAATTCTGACAACGCATACTCATCGATGTTAGGCTTTTTACCGAGTGGCTTAAAGGGATTATCATTAGCTGCATTAACGGCGGCAATTGTTGCATCGCTTGCAGGTAAAGCAAATAGCATCTCAACAATTTTCACATTAGACATCTACAAAAAATATATTAAGAAAGATGCGTCGGAAAAACAAATGGTGTGGATCGGACGTGTTACCATTCTTGCAGCAATGATTTTTTCCATTGCATTTACATGGGACGATTTATTGGGGATCAGCAAAGAAGGCGGTTTTACATTCATTCAAAAATATACAGGCTACATAAGTCCGGGCATATTTGCCATGTTCATTCTTGGCATGTTCTGGAAAAGAACAACGGGAGCCGCAGCCATAACAGGTTTAGTTACCGGAGTTGTGATGGCTGTTTTCTTTAATGATTTTGCCGCGCAATGGTTCGGTCATGAAACATTTATGTACACAGCATTCCTAAACGATAAAGGTGTTTATGAAATACCATTCCTCGTTAGCATGGGTTGGGCATTTTTCTTTACAGTAGCAGCGATGGTCGGTGTGAGTCTTGGAGGACCGAAAATAAATCCGAAAGCATTTGCGCTCGATGCAGAAATGTTCAAACTGAAACCAGGAACTGTATTCTTGATAATTGTGATTATTTTGTTGTTGGCTGGATTGTATATTAAGTTCTGGTAGCGAAGAAAAGTTGATGGATGATAGATGATGGTTCATAGCCAGAAAAAAATCGGAACACTAAATATTTTTTGCAAGAAGTTGAGCAATCAACTTCTTTTTTATTTTATGCAAAAAGATTTCACGCAGAGGCGCAGAGGAATACAATAAAAAAAATAAAGTTGAGGGCTTTAAAATGTAGCATAAATTTTTTCTTCTCTGCGTTCTCTGCGCCTCTGCGTGAAAATTATTTACTAAACCCAACTTCATATTGCAACGCTTCCATTGCATTTGCGAGATAAACAAGCGGAGCATTCCAGTTAATAGCAATTTCATTGGATGCATAAGCGCAATCAATATCAGAATAAGCGGTTTCGGGTTCAACGAAATCATAATGACAATGATCTTGTCTGCCAGGATTTGGGCCTCCTGCTAATAAACCAGGAACAGGTTCAACGATTCCATCTGCAACAGACTGGCGATGATGTGGATGCATGGTTGATTTAGTTCCAATGCCTGTTACAAAACAATAGCCAGTTGCATTGCTGCCCATTAAATAATTCAGATTTGATAATGCAGCATCGATGTATTTTTTTTCTTTGGTAATCATATACGCATTGATCAGCACAATGCTTTCATTGGCTGCAACCCCATTGCTTCCCCAAATAAAATCTTTTGTATTTTCTCCGATAACAGTTTTGAAAGCATTGTCTGAAATATGCGCCACATATACATCAGCAAATTGCGTGAGCTTATTTTTTATTATTTGTAAATCTGATTGAACAGATTGTGAAAACTTTTTTTCATGTCGCTTCAAACTATAAAAACCCAATGCCTGCACATTGTTCCATGATGGCAATGTGAACAATGATTGAAATCCTTTTTCCAAATTCTTATAATATGAAGCATCATTGGTTGTGATGAACAATTCTGTGGCAGCCCAAAATTTTTCATCATCAAAATGTCTATCACCATAAGCACCTGTTGAAATTTTTGGTTCAAATTTTTTATTCATTGCATTCTGATCATAAACGGAATCAGGATTTTTTTCTGCCCACGTCCAGGCTTTCAGAGAAGCAGACAAACAAGAATCAGCCAGACCAGGCAATTGTTCTTCAAAATGTTTTATTATCCGCGAAGCTTGTGCTGTCACTGCGGCAAAATCTAATGACGCTGCTGTTCCTTTTTGCACAACATATCTTGGCAATTTTGTAACACCCGGCATCACCATGCCATCAAATGCAGCGTTGGTGCATTTGTGATATACGCCGCCATCATTTGGATCTTGCATAGTAAGCATCCATCGCAGATTGTAAATTGCTTCATTCAAAATATCAGGAATGTGATTGCCGCTTTCCGGAATATTTGTTTGAAGTGTATCAAAATAGGAATGGAAATCTTCATAAGCAGAAAATAAAGTGCCCATGGTGATGCCAGAGTTCACGATATATTTATTGTAATCTCCCGCATCATACCATCCGCCGCTGCTGGAAATTTTTGTTCCCGTAGGACGTAAATCTGATGCAGCAGATGGATGAACATATACAGCAGTATCAGGATGACCTGCACTTCTCGCCCACTTTCCTGCAAATTTTTTTTCAAGTGGCATGGAAACACGCTGATAATAAAAACCTTTCAGCGAAGCAACTGCAACTGCATGATGAATATTATTTGCTATCGAGAAAAAATATGAATTTCCTAACCCCGGAATAGCAATTGCATAAGATCCTTTTTTCTGAAATTTGCTAAAATCAGCAATGCGTGTTTTGAGTGAAGAATTATTTGATTGCTTTGTTTCGCTGAGCAATCCTTTGTAAACAGTGTCTTTTAAATCAGCAGTAACAATAAAAAATTCTGAAGTTGATACACTATCAGTAACAACGGCAATTTTGGAAGCCTTGGGATAATATCCCAATTGATCAAGAGATATTTTATCAGAATATTTTTGTGCGATGGATGTGACATACAGAAATAAAGAAAAAAATAGTAGTCGTGATTTCAATTTCATTTTAAAAAATTTGTCTAATAAAATGCTGAAAGTTATTTTACAGAGCGGGCAAGCAAGACCTGCATCTTATCATTGTTCCTCGCAACAAGCACGGCTTTGCCAATATTTTTAAGATTGATCAATTTTAGATCCCTAACATCTCCGTTTATTATCAACCCACTTTTCTGTGGCGATAGCGGATCAAAATTTCCTTTGCCATCGCCTTTTAATAATAGCCCGTACGATGCATCCATGCTGCCAAAAGAAACATTATATTGATATTCATTGCCTGCAAGCAGAATATCTTTTTTCCCACCGCCATCAAAATCATCAATCAATATCGCATTCACCGGAGCTATTTGCGCTGCCATCGGAAATGGATGAAAAGTAAATTTTCCTTTGCCGTCATTTTCAAAATATCCACTTCTTGTTTCATTGCATTGAAGTGTGAGCGCATCGCCTACATCTTCCTTGGAAAAAATTTCATCCATGGATGCTTTTGCATACGATTCATTTTTATCAAACCTTTTTTTTATAGAAGGAACCTGCAATGCCAATTGATCTCTGCTGATGCCGGGAGAAAGCACATATTCCCCGTTCTCATTTTTTATGAAATAACAAAACACAGGATCGATAATCCCATTCATATCAAAATCTTTGGCGATTATTTCAGCGGGCTGTTTTGCATTGATGTGAAAAGTATTGTTCAACCCGAGATTGCCTGCTACAATATCTAAATCTCCATCATTATCGATATCTGCAATTGCGAGACTCCGCCAAAAACCTGTCACATCTTTCAACCCACAGCTCTCTGTTATCTCAACCAATTTTCCGTTTTGATTTTTGAAAATTCGCAAGCCCATCCAATCTCCTGCAATGATCAGTTCAGGTTTTTTATCATTATCAATATCAGCCCAAACCGCTGCATTGATCAATCCCGGGGTTACTAATTGCGGACAAACTTCTTCTGTTACATCGCTAAATTTTCCATGATCATTTTTCAACAAAAAACTTCTTGGGGCTTGTGGATATTTTCCCAATTGCACTCTTCCGCCAATGAAAACATCCAAATAGCCATCGCCATCAAAATCAGCAACAGCAACGCTTTTAGCAGGAGTTAGCACATTCGGCGGAAAAGCTGTGGGAGCTAAATTAAAATTCCCTTTTCCATCATTCATGTATAAACGCGGTCGATAATAATTTGAGTTGACATCAAACTCACTGCTGCCGCCAACGACCAGCAAATCCAGATCTCCGTCGCCATCCGCATCAAACAAAATGCTCTGCATGTCCTCATCGTTTTTAGCTCCGCTTACCAGATCATGATTTTGAAAACTGCCATCAACTTGTTGCAAAAATATTTTTCCAGATTGCTTGAATGCGCCGCCGATATAAAAATCTTCCATTCCATCCCCGTTCAAATCTCCAGTACTGATAAATGGTCCTTCCTGCGAATATTTTTGAGGTATCAATGGTTGAAATCCATAATCAAAAAAGAAAGTTTCTTTATGCTGAAAATCTGCTTTTGTTTTTTCCGTGATGTCTGTAAACAATGAATCGGAAGAAATAGAAACATCCTGAAATATTTCTTTTGCATCTTTATAATTTATCTGTAAAATTTTATTCATGGAAGGATGCTGTATTATTTGCATCTTTCTATCAGGCCAAACAATTTTTAAAGAATCAATATTATTTTTTCCGCAACCAATATGCAATCTGCTATCGACAGAAGACAAATAACCGCGAACAGGATATTGCTCTATCATTTGTTCAAGCCCCTTGCTATATGAATAAACAGCAGTGCCTATGGCATCTTTGTTCAGGGAATCGCCATTTAGTTTTATTGTGAGATAATTATTTCTATTCGTATCCGAAGAGATTTTATCAATATCATTGTGCATAATAAATGCATCGCCATTGATATTATTGGTGACGATATCGAGATTTCCATCATTATCAAGATCCACATACGCTACACCGTTAGAGATTGATTTTTCGTTGATGCCAGCATTTTGAGAAATATCTTCAAACGTAAGATCTCCATTATTGCGAAATAAATAATTGCGAAGGTTAACACTGCCTAAAGAAGAAAGATGTTCCATCAAATTTTTTCTGTTAGAAGCATCGCTCTCGCTAACACCTGATTCAACAACTGTGTTATGCCTGTATTCTAGAAAATCTGAATTGGTAGGATCGCGACCGAGACCATTTGCAATATGAATATCTTTCCATCCGTCATTGTCAAAATCAGCAAACAACACACTCCAGCTCCAGTCTGTTTCTGATATACCAGACATCTGTCCTATCTCACTAAAAAAAGGCTCCTTTCTATTATTTATATTTCTTGTGCCGTTATTTAATTGCAACATGTTGTGAATAAACTCCGGCTCATACCCTTTTTCTTTTTCAATCTGATGCCGCTGTTCGCTCATGAAAGAATACATCATTTTCTTTCGCTCGTTTGTTTCCGGTTGCATGTCGAGCGTTGCAATATCGATCAGTCCATCATTATTAAAATCAGCCGCATCGGTTCCCATGCTTGAATAGCTTTGATGACGAACAGCCGAAGCGATGCAATTTGTAAAAGTGCCGTTCTTATTATTGAGCCATAATAAATCATTCCGTATATAATCGTTCGCCACATAAATATCAGGATATCCATCACCGTTAAAATCGCTGACAGCAATCCCTAATCCATTTCCATCTTCAACAATGCCTGCTTGTTTGCTAACATTTTTAAAAACAGGATGATCCAGTCCCGCTGGTATTCCTTCGTTATGAAATAATTTATCTGCTGCCTGAGAATTGCTGTCAACTTTATTTGGCGTGATATCATTGGGGCGATTGTCGTTGAGATTGTGGTTCAACAGATACATATCCAATCTTCCATCTTTATCATAATCAAAAAAAACAGCTTGCGTTGAAAACGATGTATCGTCAAGTCCATACGCTGCTGCCTCTTCTTTAAACGTGAGGTTATGCTGATTGATGAAAAGAAGGTTCTTTCTTTTTTGTCCAGCAACCCGACCTGAAACACAAACATAAATATCTGGCCACCCATCATTATTAATATCAACAACACTCACACCAGTACACCAACTATCAGTTGATACGCCAGCTTTTTGCGTGATGTTCTCAAACTTCATATTTCCCTTGTTGATGTACAACTGAGAGCTGACCTGATTGCCTGCAAAAAAAATATCCTGTAACCCATCATTATTAAAATCGCCAACGCCAACACCGCCACCCATATAAGTATATTCATTGACGAACATATTCAATGAATCATTTTCTGTTATCGTGTTTTTAAAATCAATTCCAGTTTCTGAGGATGGAAGAAAAGAAAATTGTAATGAACCTTTTTTATGTGGAGAAGTGCATGAGATCATTATGCACTGAAAGATGATTATTGTTGTGATGAATTTCTTCACATGAATATTTTAAACTAACGCCAATACATTTCACGCAAAGACGCG
>CAIYPC010000256.1 GCA_903927975.1 uncultured Bacteroidota bacterium
AGAATTACACAACTATTAAATTTTCTTTCTGACTTTCGGTCTTTACTGACTTTCGACTTTTCAACTTATCAACTCATCTCCTACTCCACCCTCTTCACCACTCCAACACTTTCCAATGCTTCCAAATATTCCATCACAACATCCAAAGGAATTGGACCAAATTCTGCAGAGAGATTGTTTCTTATTTCAAGAACATTATTTTTTCCGTTCACTAAGTTCAATGCCTCATAAGCATACTCCCCTCCAGATCTGTTCAAACTTGAAAAACTTAATAATGCAGGCATTTCTTTTTTCTTATAGTGATCAATAAAATAATCATAACCGAAAACTGTCATTGGACCTTTCACTTGATTGTTACGCGAAAAAATTACAGCGGCATTTTTATTTTGAATGACCATTTGCTTTCCCTTGCCAATACTTAGTTTAAGATTTGAAAGATATTTTGCATAATCATTTTCAGCATCAGTTGATATGGTTGCATATTGCTTCAGCGATTTAAAAGCATCCATTTCATGAAGCCAGAAATAAAATTTAATATCCTCCTGATCATCTTGCGCAAAGGACTGACAATAATTTAGCATAGCAGATGCTCTGTGAATTACATCGCGTTTCATCAGATCGATTAATGAAGGCAGATTGCTGTTGTCAATATTTGCGAGATAATAACCTGAGCTCGCTCCAATAAAAGCCGAGCGTTTCATTTTCGTGGGATCAATATTTGCTACCAAATCATAATTTGTATGAATATAACGATCAGGCCAATCATGCAAATAAATAGAAGGGATCCTGAATGAGCCTTCATTATAAACTTCAAAATCACTTCCCATGTGGAATTCACCCAAAAGCGCAGCCAGCGGCTCTTTGCCGCCTTCGAGAGCAACTATTGGAAAACGAACTTCTTCACCACTCGCATAATTGTCGGAAGCATGATTTACAAAATCACCAAATGCTTCGCCTACATCATTTATAAAACTTGGTAGGCTTTGCGCACTCCGAGATACATGAAATATTGATTTTGTTTCAGGGCCACCGCCCACCATATCCATGTGTATGTTGAATTTTATTTTCTCTGCCATCTCTGGTTTGAAATTAAGCAACGCAATAGTGCCTTCAATCTCCGGCGACCAAATAAAGCGCAGTGTTCTTTTAGGCCGTTCGATCTTTCCTTCAGCAATTAATTTATTCAACGTCCTTGCAACTTCCAATATAGACATGCAGCCGCTTGCATTGTCATTCGCTCCTGGTCTTGGATGATCAAGGTGACATGTATATGCAATCTCTTCTTTCTTCAAAACAGGATCAGCGCCTTCAATCACAGCGGTGAGTATATCATAAGAACCCGGAGATTGTTCTGCAATCACTTTTGCATGCATCATGATGTGCTCACCTTTTGCAAGACGATCTTGAAAACTTCTTGCTTGTTTCAGCGAAACCATAAATGCAAAAGTTTTCGTGTTGGTGAAAGTTGCGAGATGTCCCCATCTGATTAGGTTTTCATTTTCTTTCGACCATGCCGTTGGCTGATTTTGTGCATAGCTGATAATACCAACCGCTCCATATTTTTCAATAGCAAGCGAAACAACAGCTTCCGGTTGAGAGGGAGTTAATACGAGTTTTCCTTTTACATCTTTATTTGTATAATCATTTTCTGAAACCCCTTTTCCAATATCTACCAATTCTGCGGTAGCCTCGCCAGACCGACTATCTTGCGCAAGCACCAAAGGCACTGCATTATAATCGGCAACTTTTACTGTTGGCACCCAATCAGCATTTTGCTTTTCCATTTCCCATAACTCGGCAAAGTCAGCATTCCATGCTGGTCTCGATTTTTGTGTCCCATACATGGTTGTTCCATCAGTTGGGATTTTGATCACTTCAATAGATGTGAGTTTATATTCCTTCAACTTTGATTCGATAAATGATATTGCCTGATTATAATCTCTTGATCCGCGCATGCGATGCAGACGCGTAATAAATTCTAAATTTCTTTTGGCCGTTTCTCCTGACAGCTCCTGATCAAGATGATGAACCAATTTTTCTTGTCCAAGCGGAACAGGTTGCGCATTGGTTTTTTGAATTGATGAAATGACGATTAATGAAACAGTGATCCAATTAAAGATGTGATTATTTCTCATAATGTTTTGGTCTGGGATTTATGAACAACGTTCAAGTTAAGATATTCTGGGAAGTTGGCTAAGAATTAGAGTAGATGGAATATTAAGCAGAGTTGCTGATTGCCTAATTACTATAAAATAATGGAGTGTATGAAAAAAGGCGTAAGCAAATGTTACGCCGAAGTCATTATTTATTAATTGAAAAGTACAAACTAAGAAATGATGAGTATAAAATATTTTTATCCGTCAGCTTAGCACGTATAACGTACATGCATATCCTGCATATTAATAGTCGTAAAAATCCCTAAAACTTATAGCCCCAGCTAATGCCTGCAAAGGGAAGAAAGCTTCCCCCTCCATTAAACCCTATAATGGGCGTGAAAGCTGCACGAAAAGTGAAGCCCTTTTTGCCAACTGGCTGCTTACGAAAACCAAAGGTAAGCGTGCCGTAACTGTTTGCTCCGTTGCCGAACAGATCTAAACCAGGCGCATAAGTTACGCCGCCGCCCACTTCGAAATATTTTCCTTTTGATCCTAACAGATAATTTATCTGCACAGGCAATGCAAAATATCCGTCGCCATCAACAGAAGCTCCTCCAACACCAACCCTGAAGCCAAGTCCGTTTTCATATTTGCTAAAACGTCCATCATAATTAAAAGAATAAATGATCCCAGCCCCGCCCAGTTCAAAATATAGTTGCGAACCATTGGCGGTAGTTTGCATGGGGCGTTCGGAGCCTTGCGCATTGATAGTTTGCATAGAAATAAGCATTATCAAAACAATGAAGATTTGTTTTACATAAGCATATTTCTTACAAAGAAAAGAAGAGGTGCATTTTTTAGAAGAAATTGAAATGGTTGCAATGGATAATAAATACCCGCGAAAGATCTTTTTCATCTGATCAGGTTTTTGTTTTTAAAATAAGTTAGCAGTGCAATTTAATTAATTCTGCAAACGGCGAACTTTATGAGTGTTAATGTATTTAAAAAAAGATTGATGTTATGATGGGCTGTCATTACAATTAAAAGCAGAAAATATTATTTAACGGAAATGAATATGCGTAAATACATTTATGCGCTCACATTTAGGGCTATCCTAAAAATCCTGTAAATCTTATAAATCCCAGTTCTGACAAGTATTTTCAATAATTTGCATATTCATTCTTAAATCAAAAATCATGTGCGGAATTGTTGCATACATTGGGCCGACGGAAGCATACCCGATTATCTTAAAAGGATTGAAGCGTCTTGAATATCGTGGATACGATAGCTCTGGTGTTGCATTGCTGAACGATGGATTGAAAGTTTATAAGAAAAAAGGTAAAGTGGCAGAGCTTGAAGAAAGTCTTATTGGCGTAAACCTTCACGCACATGCCGGCATTGGCCACACACGTTGGGCAACGCATGGCGAGCCGAGCGATCGCAATGCGCACCCGCACCAATCTGCTAACGGAAAGCTCGCAATGATTCATAATGGCATCATTGAAAACTATACACAATTAAAAAATGAGCTACAGAAAAAAGGTTATGTTTTTAAAAGTGACACAGACACAGAAGTGCTTTTGAATTTTATTGAGGACATACAAAAAAACAATCAATGCGGTTTGGAAGAAGCGGTGCGCATTGCACTGAGAAGAGTGGTTGGCGCTTATGTTATTGTTTTGTTGGATGAAGATAATCCTGATACCATCATTGCTGCAAGAAAAGGAAGCCCGCTCGTGATTGGCGTTGGCAAAGGAGAACATTTTCTTGCATCAGATGCATCACCAATTATTGAATACACAAAAGAAGTGGTTTACGTAAACGACTATGAGCTGGCAATCTTAAAATCAGATGAACTGATCTTAAAAAATCTTGGCAATGAAAAAATAACTCCCTTCATCCAAAAACTGGATGTTGAATTGGCAGCGATAGAAAAAGGCGGTTATGATCATTTTATGCTGAAAGAAATTTTTGAGCAGCCGGATACCATCTTCGATTGTTTGCGTGGTCGCCTTGATGTTAATAATGCAACGATCACAATGGCAGGCGTCCAGAATAATATCGGGCATTGAAAAAATGCAAAGCGCATTATTATGGTTGCCTGCGGGACAAGTTGGCATGCGGGACTGATTGCAGAATATATTTTTGAAGAGCTTTGCCGCATCCCCGTTGAAGTGGAATATGCATCTGAGTTCCGTTATCGCAATCCTGTTATTTATAAAGGCGATGTGATCATTGCTATTTCTCAAAGTGGGGAAACTGCAGATACCATCGTTGCCATTGAAAAAGCAAAAGAGCAGGGCGCATTTATTTTTGGTGTGGTGAATGTTGTAGGTTCTTCTATAGCACGCATATCAAACGCAGGCGCATACACACATGCTGGCCCAGAGATTGGTGTCGCAAGCACCAAGGCCTTCACGGCGCAATTGGTTGTGCTCACATTAATCGCTTTAAAACTTGGGAAAGAAAAAAATACAATCAATGAAGACAGATATGTGCATCTTATTAATGAGCTTCACAACATACCCGAAAAAGTGAAAGAGGTTTTATTATTGAATAATGAAATAAAGAAACTCGCAGAGAAACATAAAAATTCAAAAGATGCGCTCTATCTAGGACGCGGATATAATTTCCCTGTTGCATTGGAAGGCGCATTGAAGCTAAAAGAAATTTCTTACATACATGCAGAGGGATATGCTGCTGCGGAAATGAAACATGGCCCGATAGCATTGGTTGATGAAAACTTGCCAGTTGTGTTTGTTGCTACCAAAGATTCTTATCATGAAAAAATAATCAGCAACATACAGGAAATAAAAGCACGGAAGGGAAAAGTGATCGCCGTGATAAGCCAGGGTGATGAAACAATTCCAAAAATGTCTGAAGATGTTATGATTGTGCCTGAAGCAGATGAATTAGTTGCACCGATGCTGAGCGTGATCCCATTACAATTATTTGCATATCATATAGGCGTTGTAAAAGGCTGCGATGTAGATAAGCCAAGAAACCTTGCAAAGAGCGTTACCGTGGAATAGGTATTCTTAATTTTATCAGATTGATAAAACTATATCTCTGCATTTTGTTTAACTTAGATAACTAAACTAATTAACTTCTTTATGAAAAAGTATTTATCACTTCTATTGGTGCTTTCAGCATTACAGACTTTTTCAGTGTCAGCACAATCACACGAGAAAAAAACAATTAAAGCTGGTGAAAACCTGGCTGACTATGTTTATTATCTTTTCCCTTCATTTACAAATGGCACGGTAAAAATGAAACATGGTGGCGCGTCAACAGCAAAACTGAATTTCAATATGCTGCTATGCCATATGCAGTTCTTAAATGAACATGGAGACACTTTGGACATTGCAGATCCGTTAGAAATTGATTCTGTTATAATAAAGGACAAGTGTTTCTTTTATAAGAAAGGCTGTTATGAAATATTGGATAATTCTAATTCTATTAATCTTATAGTTCTGCGAAATGTTATCTATGAACCCGTGAAAATAGGCGCGATGGGTATTCCTTCTCATGGAGTAAGTATTGATAATTATACAACCATAAGAGATGATAATGAATCAAAACAATTAGTCCTTAATGAGGATATAGATGTGATTCTTCAATCAACATATTATCTGATTAACAACAAAGGTGAAATGTTTAATGCAACCAAATCAAATTTCCTGAGTTTGTTTGAAAAAGACAAGGAAATTATCGAAGGATATTTAAAGACGAACAAAACAAATTATAATAAAGAGGCTGATTTGAAAAAGCTTTTTGATTTCTGCTCTAAATAAATAGCTGCTCATTAATACTACCCTGCTTTCGTTCTATAATGAGCGTAATTCCCCCTCAACTGTTTTCTTATCGCATTGGCGTTGCAAAATGCCATGCGTAGCCAAGCCACGCAATCTCGCGAAATTGTTACGGAAGAATAGGGTCATCATTTGTGCTTTCTTCACTACTAAAATATTTTTTACTTAACAAAATATTGTAAGACTCCAATTTCAATTATTGCAAAATTTCATTTATTTTTAGCGCATAAACCTTAAATATTTATCCATGGAAAAAAAACTGTTTCTTATCCTGGTGCTTTTCGCATCCCAGGTTTCTTCACTGTCAGCACAATCATACGTAAGAAAAATCATTAAAGCAGGTGAAAACCCCATTGACAGTAGCTATTATCTTTTCCCTTCATTTAGTGACGGCACGGTAAAAATGAAAGATGGCGGAAAGTCATACTCAAAATTAAACTTTAATCTGCTGCTATGCCAGATGCAATTTTTAAATGAGCGTGGAGACACTATGAGCATTGCTGATCCATTAGAAATCGATTCTGTTATAATTAATGGTAAGTCTTTCTTTTACAAAAAAGGCTATTATGAAATATTACATAATTCTGATTCGCTTAATCTTGTAGTTCTGCGAAATGTCACCTATGAACCCGTGAAAATTGGCGCGATGGGTATTTCTTCCCACGGAGGAAGTATCGATACCTACACAACTTTAAGGGATGATAATGTTACGAGGCAATTAATCATTAATCAGGACATAAATGTAGTGATTAAATCAACTTATTTTTTGATGAACAACAAAGGTGAAATGTATAACGCAACCAAATCAAATTTTCTAAGCTTGTTTGAAAAAAACAAAGAACCTATCCAAGGTTATTTAAAGACGAATAAAACAAATTATAATAAAGAAGCTGATTTAAAAAAGCTTTTTGATTTCTGCTCGAAGTAAATGGCAATTTAAAAAAACCTATTCAACCTTCGTTCTCTTAACCATCGATTGAAGTAAAATAATAATAGCACCAGTTGTTATTGAGAGATCAGCTAAATTAAAAACGCCCGTATGCAGACTGCCAAAATGCAGATATAAGAAATCTGTTACGGATCCATAAGCAATCCTGTCGAATATATTCCCAATGCCTCCTCCAATGATGCAACAAATTGCAATCAATGATACGGTATTGATGGTCTCCTTTCTAAATATATAAACCAATGCAAATGCCAAAGCAATTACTGGCAGTACTGATAACAAAATATTCTTGACAGACTTTGAGAGAGAATCACCAAAGCTGAGAAATGCCCCAGAGTTTTCTACCCGCATTACGCTAAGATGATTATTGAAAACTTCTATTACATCACTTTCGCTAAGGCGATGGCGAATTATCTTTTTTGAGATCTGATCGCAACCAATGTTTGCAAAAATGAGAAGGACAATAATGATTATGCGGGTAATTTTTTTCGACAGCATTTCACTCTTTTAATTATTACAAAAATAATTGATCACATTTCAAGTTTGGCGCCATCGTATATTTCAATTAAAGAAAGGTGAACATCAAGGCATTTGATAGCCATCGTGTCTTCAGTTGATTTATATTCTTCCAATTCCCAGTGCAATGCATTATTCTTTTTGAATATTTCAATGCTTATCGATTCTGAATCTACAATAACATATTCTTGCAAAGTCGGAATGTCTCTATATAATTTAAACTTTGTACCACGGTCATAATCTTTTGTTGAAAGCGATAATATTTCAATCAATACAGTTGGGCGTATTGCGGTTTCTTTATCAGTTATAGCAGTAACAATATCACCACAAATAATCGAAATATCAGGATAAGTATATAGAGTGTTTTCGGGAATGTGAATTCGCAAATCACTTCCATAAGGTTGACAAGGCTTACCTTTCAATTGAAATCCAACACCGAGAAATAAATTTGTATGGATTTTATTATGCCGCGGAGATGCGCCCGCCATCGCAAATATTTCTCCTTTATAATATTCATTTTTTTGAGCACTTTCTTTCTCCATGCTAATATAATCAGCTTGGGAAATCCTTAGTGAATTGTATGAAACCGCAGGTTCATTTACAGGCATGTCGCAAGATACAAATTTTTGAAGCTTAACTCACAGGGATCCCATTCCACGCTCAAATTTTACTTAACTTTCCATACATAATTTTGTAGATGAACCAAATAAATAAAAGCTCTATTGATTCTTTAGGCTATCACTTTATTGAAACAAAATATTTGCCGAAAGGAAAGGATGAATATTATCTGCGCAATGTGCAGAATAAAAATGGCATCCGCTATCGCAACCTCACCGCACATGAAATTGAAACATTGGTGCGCAACCGAAATACATCTGACAACTGGAACCATCTTTTAGTATCCGAAGCGTTTGCACCCGAATTGGTAGTGAATTGCAAATTTTTCGGTCTTGTGAGAATTGGAAAATTAGAACCTTACTATTTAGAATTTCATAACCTTCGATGTCCGGTCGGCTTATATAATAGCACCATCATCAGTTCAGATTTTGGAGACAACGTGGCCATTGACAATGTAAATTATTTGTCGCATTATATTGTTGGCAACGATGTGATCATTGTGAATGTGAATGAGCTCGCCACAACTGACAATGCAAAATTCGGTAATGGCATTTTGAAACAAGGCGAACCGGAGTCTCGACGCATCTGGCTAGAGTTAAGGAACGAAAATGGAGGAAGAAGTATTATGCCATTTGACGGAATGCTTCCTGGCGATGCATTTTTATGGAGCAATTTTCGTGATGATGATATGCTACAAAAAAAACTAGCAGCGTTTACTGAAAAAGAATTTGATAGCAACAGGGGCTACTACGGAAAGATTGGAGACAGGACGGTAATAAAAAATTGTGCAATCATTAAGGATGCTATTATTGGAAGCGATGCCTATCTGAAAGGCGCAAATAAATTGAAGAACCTTACCATAAATTCTTCGGCAGAGAACAAAACACAAATTGGGGAAGGCTGCGAAATGGTGAACGGGGTTATTGATTATGGCTGTCGCATTTTTTATGGAGTGAAAGCCGTGCGTTTCATTATGGCATCCAATTCACAATTGAAATATGGAGCAAGGCTTATCAATTCTTATCTTGGCAACAACTCTACTATTTCTTGCTGCGAAGTATTGAATGCATTGATTTTTCCAGCACACGAACAGCATCACAACAATTCATTTTTATGTGCAGCATTGGTGATGGGGCAAAGCAATATGGCAGCAGGTGCAACCATCGGTTCAAATCATAATTCAAGGAGTGCAGATGGTGAAATAATCGCTGGTCGTGGTTTCTGGCCGGGCTTATGTGTAAGTTTGAAACACAATTCAAAATTTGCGTCATTTATTATCATTGCAAAGGGTGACTATGTTTCAGAATTAAATATTTCGATTCCATTTTCTTTGGTGAGCAATAATATTAGCAAAGATGAATTGGTTGTGATGCCCGGCTATTGGTTTTTATATAACATGTATGCGCTTGCACGCAACTCATGGAAATATGTTGACCGAGATAAAAGAACTAACAAGCCACAATTAATAGAATATGATTTTCTTGCACCTGATAGTATTAATGAGAT
>CAIYPC010000257.1 GCA_903927975.1 uncultured Bacteroidota bacterium
AAAAAACCTTGAAGGTTTAATTTGACTTTCGATATTAATTCGGGATTCACGAAATCCGCCGCGGCGGATTATCGAGCTCTCCGAATGAAAACCTTGACTGCACAATCTGACCCTCCAAACCAATGTTGCATTTCAGAAAATAAAACTTGTTAGCTATCCCCAATAATGGCAACACAAAATCATTATTATTTTTTGTATTCAGCCTCTCATTCCAAATTTCTCATTTTCCTGCGCCTCCCCGTCTCCGCGGTAAATTTGATAGTTTCCCCCAGCTTTTCCCCATTCTCTCATGCTGTTTATTTTCTCCTTCCATCGGCTTAACTTTGCCATCTTTTACTTAATCAATTCGGAGCATAATTATGAATTTGTTTGAACAGCAGGCCAATGAATTTTCTGGAAGGCACATTGGCCCAAACACACATGAGACAGAACAAATGTTGAAGACAATTGGCATCAGTTCTTTAGATGAACTGATTGATAAAACAATCCCTTCTTCCATTAGAAATAAAGCAGTGCTTGATATTCCCGGGCCAGTAAGCGAATATCAATACCTGAATGAACTGAAAGAAGTTGCATCAAAAAATAAAGTTTTCAAATCTTATATCGGTCAAGGTTATTATAACACCATCACGCCAAGTGTTATACTCAGAAATATTTTTGAGAACCCAGGATGGTACACGCAATACACGCCTTATCAAGCTGAAATTTCTCAAGGCAGATTAGAAAGCCTATTGAATTTTCAAACAATGGTGAGCGACCTTACCGGATTGCCGCTTGCAAATGCATCATTGCTGGATGAAGGAACTGCCGCTGCAGAAGCAATGGCAATGTTTTTTCATGAAATAAATAAAGCTGGGAATATTAAACAGCCTAAATTTTTTGTGGATGCTAACGTTCATGCACAAACGAAAGATATTCTCATCACACGCGCAAAGCCAATTAAAGTTGAATTGATTTTTGGCGATTATCAAAATGTACAAATTGACGAGACTTATTTCGGTGCTATTGTTCAATACCCAAACACAAATGGATCCATTGAAGATTACAGGGATTTTATTAATAAGATCCATTCCGTAAAAGGTTATGTGGCGATGGCAACTGATTTATTAGCGCTCACATTATTAACGCCGCCGGGAGAGTTAGGTGCCGATGCCGCTGTTGGTTCTGCTCAACGCTTTGGTGTGCCGATGGGATTTGGCGGTCCACATGCTGCATTTTTTTCTGCGAAGGATGAATTTAAAAGAGCCATTCCCGGTCGCATTATTGGCGTAAGCATTGATGCGCAGAATAATCGCGCATTGCGCATGGCTTTGCAAACACGCGAGCAACATATCAAACGTGAAAAGGCAACGTCCAATATTTGTACAGCTCAGGCGTTGCTGGCGAACATGGCTGCGATGTATGCCGTGTATCATGGCCCGGAAGGATTGAAGAATATTGCAAAAAGAGTTTCTCTTCTTACAAAAAGTTTGGCTGATACTTTATCGAAAAATGGCGCGAACAAAATTGTGCATGAAAATTATTTCGATACAATTACAGTTGAAGTTGCAAATACAAACGCCATCAAATCAGCAACAGAAAAAGAAAATATAAATCTTCGTTATTCAGGTTCAACTGTTACCATCAGTCTTGATGAAACAACTTCTATAGATGACGTGAACAAGCTCCTGAAAATTTTTGCTGAGGTTGCAAATGTTTCTTCATCTAAAATTGATATCAACTCAAGTACATTATCAAATATTCCTGATTTCGCAACGAGAACATCATTATACTTAACGCACCCTGTTTTCAATACACATCACAGCGAAAGCGAAATGATGCGTTATCTGAAAAGTTTGGAAAACAAAGATCTTTCGTTGAACACCTCGATGATCTCTCTCGGTTCTTGCACCATGAAGCTGAATGCCGCTACAGAGCTGATTCCTGTGAGCTGGCCAGAGTTCGGGCAAATACATCCTTTCGCTCCTGCTGATCAATGGGAAGGTTACAAACAAATTATTACTGAACTTGAAGATTGGCTGAGCAAGATAACTGGTTTCGCCGCCACTTCATTACAACCAAATAGCGGTGCGCAAGGTGAGTATGCAGGATTATTAACGATGAATGCATATCATCAAAGTCGTGGCGAAAGCCATCGCGATGTGATATTGATCCCTATTTCAGCACATGGAACAAACCCTGCAAGCGCAGTGATGGCGGGCATGAAAGTGGTCGTAGTAAAAAGTGATGAAGATGGTCATATTGATGTAACGGATCTAAAAGCAAAAGCAGTTCAATATAAAGATTCATTGGCTGGTTTGATGGTCACGTATCCATCAACGCATGGCGTGTTTGAAGAATCGATCAAAGAAATTTGCGCGGCCATTCATGATAATGGTGGATTGGTTTATATGGACGGCGCAAATATGAATGCGCAGGTTGGATTGACAAGCCCCGGATTTATTGGTGCTGATGTTTGCCATCTCAATCTTCATAAAACATTTGCTATTCCGCATGGTGGTGGCGGCCCCGGCATGGGACCAATTTGTGTGAATGAAAAACTGAAACCATTTTTGCCTGGCCACACAACCATCGGCAAACAATCATCTACCATCGGATCAAACGCCGTGAGCGCAGCTCCTTATGGCTCTGCAAGCATCTTGCTTATTAGTTACGCATATATAAAAATGCTCGGGCCGCAAGGCGTTATGAACGCAACGAAATACGCGATACTGAATGCAAATTATATGAAGGCGCGTTTGGAAAAATATTATAAGATTTTATATAGCGGAACGAACAACACTTGCGCTCATGAATTCATTGTCGATCTTCGCCCATTCAAAACCAGTGCTGGCATTGAAGCGGAAGATGTTGCCAAAAGACTGATGGATTATGGCTTTCATGCGCCAACACTTAGCTTCCCAGTTCCCGGAACAATAATGATCGAGCCAACCGAAAGCGAAGACAAAGACGAACTTGATCGTTTTTGCGATGCGATGATTTCTATCTCTGATGAAATAAAAAATATTGAGGAAGGGAAATCAGACAAAGCCGATAACGCTTTGAAAAATGCACCGCACACGCAACATATAATTTGTGCCGATGAATGGAAACATGCTTATTCACGTCAACAAGCTGCATTCCCTTTGGCGCATAATCGCGATAACAAATTCTGGCCTTCAATCGGCAGGGTGAACAATACTTTCGGCGACAGACATTTGATTTGTACCTGTGAACCTGTAAGCAGCTATGCTGAAGAAGAAACTGTGAGCTAAAATATTGAGCTTAATATACCTTTCAATCAAGAAGCATTAGGGAAATCTGAATTTTTCTAATGCTTCTTTTTTTTGCAAATAGAGCCAAGGTTATCAACATACCACTTTTGGGTATATGGATCTATTGGACACAATAAATCAATATATTTAGCCCTCAAAATAAATCACCATGAGAAAAATAACTCTAATTTTTCTGCTAGCAGTGGCAGCAAAATTCATTTCAGCACAAAAACCTGCACAAGCAAAATCTTCTTCACCAACATTTGTAACTTCCGTAGAGGGCGTGAAGGAATACAGTCTTCCGAATGGATTGCAAATATTATTAGTGCCGGATCCTGCACAAACAAATGTGGTTGTAAATGTAATTTATCATGTTGGCTCACGACAAGAAGGCTATGGAGAAACAGGCATGGCGCATTTACTTGAGCACATGATGTTCAAAGGATCTAAAAAGTTTTCAAGCATCAAGCAAACCATTGCCGACAAAGGCGCTTCAGCCAATGGAACAACCTGGTATGACAGAACAGATTATTACGAAATACTTCCTGCCACAGACAGCAATCTCACATGGGCACTTAATATGGAATCCGATCGCATGGTAAATTCATTGATGAAAAATGAAGACCTTCAAAAAGAATTTACTGTGGTAAGAAATGAATTTGAAGCTGATGAAAATTATCCTGAAAACATTTTGCAGGAACGTGTAATCTCAACAATGTACCTCTGGCACAACTACGGCAAATCAACCATTGGCAGCAAAGAAGACATTGAAAGAGTACCTATCAGCAATCTAAAAATGTTCTATCAAAAATATTATCAGCCAGATAACGCAACATTGGTTGTTGGCGGAAAATTTGATGAAAAGAAAACATTGGAGCTGATTGGGAAATATTTTGGCGCTATTCCAAAACCATCACGTGTT
>CAIYPC010000258.1 GCA_903927975.1 uncultured Bacteroidota bacterium
ATGTAAGTAAAATTATGGGGCATGGATCACTAAAAACTACTCAGATTTACGCAAAAATCATAAATGAAGATTTAGATAAGGCGATGGATTTATTTGACTAAATATAATTCAGATGATAAAAGGCAGAAAACTAACACTTAAGGAAATACAGCGAAATCAGAAATCACCAGAAGCTTTCTTGGATTTTATTTATTTGGTAGAAAATGCTGAATTAAGTGTAACGGGCACTGACCAAAAGCAGACATACGAGTTTAATGGGTTTACCACATCAGAAGCTTTTGAAAATAAGTTAATACAGTTATTTGAAGAAAATACAGAGGTAATCAGATCAACGGTTAGAAATATTGTTGATAAAGAAGGAAAGTTGGAGGAAATTAATTTTTATATCGAGGAACTTGAATTAATGGAAATTAATTGCAAACAAGATGGTGAAGATTTATGCCACTCAAATTTTAAAATTAAACCAGATTCATTTTCACACGATTTTAAGGCGCTAACAAAAAGTAAATTTGTTCAGGACAACCTTTCTCTAATAAATTTTTACATAAGTAAATTACTAAGGAATTTTAAAAGCTTCAGAGATGATATTCGTCTGACCTCTCAATCTGATTTTCCACTACCTGAATATTTACAACCAAAATCATATGATTCCAGTGAGGCACATCCATTTAGATATTTTGAATATCTAATAGCAGAAAATGGCATTACAGAATTTAAAAACAAGCTGATGACTTTGCCAGATGATGATAATAGGCATCATATGATAATTGATCGAGTTAATGAAGTAATTATTTATTATATATACGAAGAGGGAGAGGAAAAAGAACTTGTAAAAAAAGTATCAGACCTCATTGTAAAAGAAGTTGAAGATCAAGCAAAGCACACTAAGGAGCTTTTAACTGCAGCAGCTAGAAAGTTTACTTCGTTAAAAGATGCACAAGATTATTTCAAAATACAGACGCCAGAATTAAAGCGACTTTTTTATGGTATTCCAAATAAGAATTCAGCAAATACAGTATTGAAACAACAATTAATACTCATAGCTGAATTTATTTTAGATCAATTCAACGAATTTTTGGGGGATAGGCAAAAATCTATATTACAAAAAATTATTGACTATAAAAAGAAAGCCAATCAAACTATCATTCCCAAACGTTATCCTTATGCTTTTGACCTACAACAAGTATCGATTGATAAATTAATGGATTTGTCTTCAACCTATCTCAAATCAATTTATATTAAAGAAAATGAGCTACTCCTATTTAAAAATGTATTTACTGGCGAAAAAGCTCAGAATAAATTAAAAAGAATAAGTTGGCAATGGCTGTATAACGGGCATACTTCTAAGAAATCATTAATTTACCTTTTTCATAAACTACAAGAATCGCAATTGATTAAAGAGATTACTCCGACGGAATTAAAAAAAAGGTTGATACTATTGTTTTGTAATGAAGACGGAACCTCATTCAAAACAACTATACACAGAAATTATAAAGATTTTGAAGTTGATAATGGAGATCATCCCAAAATTGATCGTCTAATTCAACATCTTAAATCATAACTGTTAGTCAAAGCTGGCAGTCATCTTCACTCATCTTCACTTTTATTTCTTTTTTGGCATAAATCAAAAAATGAAGATGATTTTTAAATTATCCTGTTGCCTATTTCCTGCTTTAATTTCCTTTTAATTCTTCCTTCTGTGCATCAGTGAAGATGATTTTTTTGTTCTCCCCGCGGCCTAATATTTGGATTTGTTCAGGAAATAAAAAATATTTTATGGACAAACAAAGACAAACGGATGCCCTCCAAAGATTAGGGCAAGACCGCAGACATGATCTTTTAGGTAAAGATCAATTATTTCAGAGCGATCCAATTCTGAATACCGAAGATGTAATGAAACTTCTTCAGGTATCAAGAAGAACGCTACAGAGTTGGCGTGATCAAGGGCTAATTAGTTTTAGTGCCATCCACGGTAAATTTTACTATCGTATGTCAAGTATCAACAAAATGCTTGACGCTCATCTTCAAAAACAGGAGGTACATTATGGTAACTAAAGACGTAAATGGACAGTATTTTGAAAATGATGCCCCAGTTTTTACGCTGGGGCAGGTATGCAAAATTATCAATTATCCTTTTGGAAGGAATATCATGATAAGGAATTTCCAACAATGGGGTATTCTATTAAAGCGTAATGAACCTTCTGAACGAATGAAAAAAACTGGGTATTTCATTTATCATCTTCATGAGTATAAGACCAAGTCTGGAGTAAAAATGGGTGAACCCGTTGCATTAGTAAGAATTGAAGGCGTTGCATTTCTAAAAAAGTATGTCAAAAGGAAATTGGCAAAAATCAAGTCGGAAACAATTGGTCATTAAACAAACAGGAGGGAGGCTTTTAGCCCCCTCCTTTTTTAAAAAATCACAAATACACTATGATAGTAATAGAAAATGAATACAATCTG
>CAIYPC010000259.1 GCA_903927975.1 uncultured Bacteroidota bacterium
TATTCAACCAATAAAAATGAAGTGATTATTAAAAAGAATGTTTATGGAACAGGAAATCCTGAATTTAATGTCCGATCAGATAATCTGATAATTTCTAACGAGTCAAAGAAAATAATTTTGAAGAAAGATGAGATGAATACAATAGAATGGAAAGCAAAAATTATTGATGCAGATATATCATGGACGGCATTGATTATACCTGATAATGATATGCAGCAAAGAAAAGAAATAACTGCTGCATCATCAGGAAAATAAGATTCATTTATGCAACCTCACTTTATCTAACTACAAATTGACTTGAATACAAAAAAGGTTTATCTTTTTTTGCAATAATCTTTACCAAATAATTTCCCTGATTATAGCCACCCATATTAATCAGGAATTTATTATCGCCTTTCTGCACCTTCACAACTTCATCTTTGATAATCACATTCGAAAAATCACAAACCACAATTCTCGCCAAATAATAATCACATGATGAATCAATTTCAACGTTAATATCAGAATTAGCTGGAACAGGATTTGGAAAAACTGTTATCTTTTCTGAATACAAAAAAACTGTCTGCGAATTTATTGGTTGATAAGAATCTTGTGCAGAACAATGCATATAAAGCACTGAGATAATAAATAAGATAAAAATCAAACGCCACTTAATTTTCATAAAACATCATTTTATGAAATGTAAAATTCAAATTAAGTGCCAGTTGATATCTCAATGAAATAAAGGCTTATAGAAGAAAGAAATGTAGAGAATGAGCATATTTCTCTACATAATCACACAAAAAGAAATTGAATATCAGTTAAACTATGTTAACAAAAGCGAGTGAAAATTACTTCCACAAAATAAATTTATATCCAATAGAAGCATTGATGAAATATTGTTTATTTGTTGGAACAACGCCATAAAAAAATTCAATATTTCTATTCGTATAAGTTTTCATATTAGGGTCTCTAAATGGCACGTATAATGCAATTGAAATAAACCCGAGCTTAGACTTGGCAGGCCTGATATCAATTCCGCCCCCCACTGAAAAAGCGCTGAATAATTTATTATACTGAGAATTGTCTCGATAATAAACAAGTGTATTAGTGCCATACATGCCTTCAAGAAATGGTATAATGGTAACAGAAGGAGCTTGTATAAATGCCCTTAATTTTATGCCGCCGGTATAACCCATGCCGACATAATACCAACCAACACCACCAAAAACACCAATATTTTTGTGAGGATAATAAATTGCATTTGCGCCAAGCCCGCCATATTCATAGCCTATTCCGGCTCCAACAGAAATTTTATCAAGTGGAGCATCATAAACTGTCGCAGTAGGTATTAGCAAAGTGTCTTGCGCATGTAAACGAATTCCGGTCGAAATAAGCAGCACCAATAAAGCAGTTGTATATCTTTTCATCGGGGGTAAAGATAATTAACAAAATAAATGAAGTTGTTAAGTGAATGCAAAATTTGAAGACTCAAGGAACAAGATGCAAGGAACAAGGAACAACAGGCTTCACTTTGTATCTTGTTCCTTGAGTCTTGGATATTACACAAGCTTTGCGTCAATCGTAATATTAGCCTTCAATGATTTGCTGATTGGGCAATTTTGTTTTGCATCTTCAGCAGCTTCTTTAAATTTTTCTTCGCTGATGCCGGGAATTTTTGCTTTCAATACCAGATCGGAATCTGTGATTATTCCATCACCCAAAGTGACAGTGGACGTAACTTCCAGTGAATCTGCAGTAAAACCAGCAGCTTGCAGAACAAAACTAAGTTTCATTGCAAAGCAACCCGCATGCGCGGCAGCAACAAGCTCTTCAGGGTTTGTTCCAACGCCTTGTTCAAAGCGAGATTTATAAGAATATTGAGCATCATTTAAAGTTGTGCTTTGTGTGGTCAAGTGACCAGTTCCTTCTTTTCCGTTGCCGTTCCAAACGGCAGTTGCTGTACGTTTCATGTAAATTGTATTTTTAGTTTTTAAAAGAAAGTTTTGCGGAAGGATAAAGTTCAATTTCGGCGCAAATTATACCAATATCAAATAATAATCCAACAATTCAACATTCACTATCAGTTCATTTATTACAAATTCTCTTGCAATGATAATAACTTGGGATGACTTTGAAAAAATTGATATGCGCATCGGGACGATTATTGAAGTCAATGATTTTCCAAAAGCAAAAAAACCTGCATATCAATTGACGATTGATTTTGGTGAATTGGGGATTAAAAAATCTTCTGCTCAAATCGTTTCACTTTATGAAAAAGAAGAATTGATTGGCAAACAAATTATAGCCATTCTGAATTTCCCAAAAAAACAAATCGCCAATTTCATTAGTGAATGCCTTGTGCTTGGAGTTTATACTGATAAAAAAGAAGTAGTTTTATTGAAGCCTGATCGCAAAGTGGAAAATGGCTGGAAGATTGGATGATTGAACATGTAGCCACAGATTACACAGATTTTCACAGATAATACATTTGAGAAAATCCAATTACTCTTTGGCATCGATTGCATTCATCAGTGAAGACCCGAGTAATACATGGCACAATTGATTCGTCAATTGTATTTATCTGCGCTCTCTGCGTAATCTGTGGTAAAAAAAAATGCAAGAAATATTTTCTACATATTATCATTCCCCTGTCGGGCTTCTTAAAATTGCAGCCACCGAAAATTTCATTACAGAAATTCTTTTTATTGATAATATTGAAAAGCCACATATCGATCATAAGAAAAAAATTCCTCCTATTATTATCAACTGCATTGAACAACTCATTCAATATTTTAATGGAGAAAGAAGAATTTTTGATTTTGTGATGAATCAAGATGGAACTGAATTTCAAAAGAAAGTTTGGCATGAGCTTTTTAATATTCCCTTCGGCAAAACAATTAGTTATTTGGAGCTTGCAAGAAGACTGGGTGATACAAAAGTGATCCGTGCTGCTGCATCTGCCAATGGAAAAAACAATATCGTGATTGTTGTTCCTTGCCATCGTGTTATCGGATCAAAAAATGATTTAGTCGGTTATGGCGGCGGATTGTGGAGAAAGAGATGGCTGCTGGAGCATGAAGCCAAAATTGCTCATGGAGTGCAGACTTTATTCTAATCGTACAAATAAAAAAAGCGATAGGAATTACGACTATCGCTTTACACGGAGAACGGACTTCATTATATAGTTCGATGGTGGAACAAAGATATACCCATTAAACGGTATTCATCCTCAGTTTTTGATTTTTTTGTCGCAAACGTTTGCGATTTAATTCTTATTAGAGATGCCAAAACACTAGAGCAATAATAGCCGGCAATGCCTGCACAAAAAATATTTTTTTGCTCGCACTGAATGCGCCATAAATACCTGCTACGCAAATGCATGTTAGAAAGAAAATAGCAACATAAATCTTCCATCTTTCATCAGAAATAAAGAATGTCCAGATAAGACCAGCAGCGAGAAAACCATTATAAAGTCCCTGATTAGCTGCAAGTGTTTTTGTGGGTTTGAATAATTCTTCAGGAAGACTTCCTTTAAAAACTTTTTTTCCTTTCGTTTCCCAGGCAAACATTTCGAGCCATAAAAAATAAAGATGTTCGAATGCAATGATGCCCGTTAATATTTCAGCAATCGTTCTCATGTTGTTTTTGGTTAATGAACAAAGCTAAATGATAATTCTGCAAACAACACTTCGAAAATGAGAGTGCTATTTTTTAAGACCAAGCCTTTGCTTTAAATCATTCAAAACATATTCATGCTCAGCTTCAATAGATTTCTCTTCCCAATACCTCCAATAAAATCTGGGCTTGAGTTCTGAAGTATATGTTGTAACACGTGTTAAAATAGTTCCGTTATCTTTTGCTTCAAACAAATAAATTGCTTCCTGAAATTTCAACCATTTTCTTCCGGGCAAACCAAAATTGGTGACATCCATTTTTAAAATTTCACCTCGCTTAATCTTTGTGACTTTTTCTTCTATAGTTCCTTCTCTGAAATAACAGATCCTTTTTCCTCCCACTTCTTCTTTTTGAAGAATACATTTTTCCGGAACTGAAAGACCGAGTTTAAGCAAAAAAGGTTTTTCAGTGTTTAATGTATCAACGGATTTTATATAATCAAACACCACTTCTTTTGGGTAAGGGAGAAATATCTTGCTTTCCACTCTCCCACCATCATATTTTTCTATAAAAAAATGTTCAATTGTGCCGCTGAACAAAAGAACGATTAATGGATATAGCGTTAATCTAAGATTGTCTTTTCTGTTTATATTATTTATTTGCTTTCTTATTTCCCAGCCAATAAACATTCCGATAGGCATCAATATAAGAATGATTGGCAGCAAAAGCACAACGCAAAAAAGACCTTCAAGCTGTGCTGTTATAAGTAAATAAAAAAAAGCAACAAGCCCAACCAAAAACGCAAAGAGAGAGCTCATTTTTAGAGTTGGTTTCTCACCCAAAAAATAACCAATACATAATGGAACAAGAATAAAAAAGGTAAACCCATAGCCCAACAAATTAAATTGGAGCAAAGCAAAACCAATTGAACACAAAACAACAGTAAGCGATGCTGTGAATAAAAATTTCTTTTGAGTGAATTTTGACATGAAGAATTTGTTGCGGACTTATTTATAGCATTCAAATATGCAAAGCCTCGAGCTCACATTTTCAAAACTGAACCCTGTTAGATATTTCACGATATTGTTCCAACAAGGAGGCGAAATTTATTTATCTTTCATATAAATACGATTTAACCAATGCACAAACCTTCCATCGTTGTCATCGGCAGTTCCAATACAGATATGGTTATTAAGTCGCCACACTTGCCAGCGCCAGGCGAAACAATTCTTGGCGGGGAATTTTTTATGAATGCTGGTGGAAAAGGCGCAAACCAAGCTGTAGCAGCGGCAAGGCTCGGCGGACATATTTCTTTTATAGCAAAGGTTGGGAAAGATATTTTCGGGAAACAAGCAATGCAACTTTTCAAAAAAGAAGGCATTGATGTATCAACAATTTTGAAAGATAAAAAATCTCCTTCCGGCATTGCACTGATTACGGTTGATCATAAGGGTGAGAATTGTATTGCCGTTGCATCAGGTGCAAATGCAGCACTATTACCTGCTGATATAAAAAAATTCAAAGCAAAAATTGAAACGGCGAAAATTTTATTAATGCAGTTGGAAACGCCTGTTGAAACTATCATGTATGCTGCGTCACTTGCTGTGAAGAATAAAGTGAAAGTAATTTTGAACCCCGCCCCCGCTTGCGCATTGCCTGATGATTTATTAAGAAATATTTCCATCATCACACCCAATGAAAAAGAAGCTGAAATGCTTACGGGCATTGTTGTTCATGATATGATTTCAGCAGAAAAAGCAGCAACTGCATTGCATGAAAAAGGAATTGAAACAGTTATTATTACATTGGGCGCAAAAGGTGCTTTGTTATATCATGAGAATAAATTTTCATTAATCAATTCACCAAAAGTAAAAGCTGTTGACACAACTGCAGCAGGCGATGTTTTTAATGGTGCGCTTGCTGTTGCCATATCAGAAAAAAAATTAATGACCGATGCAGTTAAGTTTGCATGCAAAGCAGCTTCTATTTCTGTAACAAGACTTGGAGCACAAGCATCGGCGCCATTTAGGAAAGAAGTTTAGGGTTTGTTGTTTGTTGTTCTGAAATTCAAAGAGTGTTTATATAGTTTAGAGTCTTCAGTTTCGAGTTGTGATATTCGGGATCTAAAATGAAAAGGGAAGTATTGAAACGA